>SKKM01000171.1 GCA_007121485.1 Wenzhouxiangella sp.
CCGCTGGGGCCGTGGCTGCGGTTGATGCGCTTCGACCGGCCGATCGGCCTGGCCCTGCTGCTGTGGCCGACCTGGTGGGGCTTGTGGATGGCCGCCGGCGGCGTGCCGCAGATCAGGAACCTGGTCATCTTCACGCTGGGCGTGGTGGTCATGCGCGCGGCCGGCTGCGTGATCAACGACTACGCCGACCGTCGTCTCGATCCGCGCGTCAGTCGCACGCGCAGCCGCCCCATCGCCAGCGGCGAGATCAGCCCGCGCCAGGCCCTGATCCTGTTCGCCGTGCTGATGCTGATCGCGCTGGGCCTGGTGCTGATGACCAACCGCCTGACCGTTCTGCTGGCCATCGGCGGCGCCATGCTGGCCGGCACCTATCCCTTCCTCAAGCGCTTCACGCATTTCCCGCAGATCGGCCTGGGCACGGCCTTCAGCTGGGCCATCCTGATGGCCTTTGCCGCCGAGACCAGCAACATTCCCAGCCTGGCCTGGTGGCTGTTCGCGGTCAACCTGGTCTGGACCGTGATCTACGATACCCAGTACGCCATGGCCGACCGCGAAGACGACCTGAAGGTGGGCGTCAAGTCCACCGCCATCGCCTTCGGCCGCTTCGATGTGCCCGTCATCGGCGCGCTGATGGGGCTGATGGTCGCCCTGCTGGTGCTGATCGGGCTGATCTACCTGCCCACGCCGGCCTGGTTCACCGCCGTGGTGCTGGTGTTCCTGCTGTTCCAGGTCCAGCTGTGGCGGATCAGGGAGCGCCGCCCCGAGGCCTGCTTCCAGTCCTTCCTCAGCAACCACTGGATCGGCCTGGTGATCTTTCTCGGCATCGCCGGGTCGTTCGCGCTGCGCTGAGGCTCACCGACAGGGCGCGGACTCTCAGGCGCGCGCCACGACCCACACCTCGACCCGCTTCACCCCGGCCTGCAGAAGCACCCGGGCGCATTCATTCAGGGTCGAACCGGTGGTCATGACGTCATCGACCAGCGCCACGTGGGTGGTGGCCGGCGGCAGGCGTTTGAGTTCGAAGGCACCGCGCACGTTGCCGCTGCGTTGATCGGCGGGCAGCTCGGACTGGGTGGCGGTCGGTCGCGTACGGCGCAGCGCTTCCAGCCACGGCAGGCCGCCGAACCAGCGCGACAGGTCGCGGCTGATCAGGGCCGACTGGTTGAAACCGCGCCGCAGCCCGCGCCGGACGTGCAGGGGCACCGGCACGATCAGCTGCGGACGGGGCGCCTCGAGCTCGACCAGGCGGCGCGCCAGCAGATCGGCCAGCAGGCGTCCGGCGGCGAGATCACCGTGAAACTTGAACCGCCGCACCAGGCGCTCGACGACCCCGGTGTAGGCAAATCCAGGCCAGGTGGCGTGGAACGCCGGCAAGGCCATGGCGCAGCGCCCGCACAGGTCGACCCGGGTCTCCAGCTCGATCCCGCAGCGCGCGCATTGCGCCGCCAGGACCGGCAACTCCGGCTCGCAGCCGGCACAGCAATCGATCTCGGCGCGCCCGTCCTGCCCGCACACCAGGCAGACCGGGGGGAACAGACCGCGCCGCAGCCGGTCGGCCCAAAACATCGAACGCCAGTCAGCCCACATTCCTGCCAGAACCCAACGCCACCTGCCTGCCCGGCATCAGCATAGCGCAGGCCGGCAGGCCGCCGTGCCGCGCTTGACCTGATCGTTGATCCGCGGCGCTATGATGCACTCGCGCCCGATTTCTTGAACGACCCGGACCCGAATGACCAGCCCGCCCCTGCCGCCCAGCCGCCTGTTCGACCGCCGCGCGAAGGCCTACGAGCGCCATGCCGCGGTGCAGACGGAAGTGGCCGAGCGGCTGCTGGGCCGTCTGGACGGGCTGAAGTTCGAACCGGCCCGCATCCTCGAGGTCGGCTGCGCGGACGGTCGCCAGTGCCAGGCCCTGCACCGGCGTTTTCCCAAGGCGCGCGTGATCGGCATCGACCTGAGCCCCGGCATGCTGGCCCGGGCCAGGTCGCGACGCCGCTGGTGGCGCAGGGACTTCGAGCTGCTGCGTGCCGATGGCGGCCGCCTGCCCCTGGCCGAGGACAGCATCGACCTGGTCTATGCCAACCTGAGCCTGGGCTGGCTGGGCGATGCGGAGGCGGCCCTGCGCAGCTGGCGGCGCGTTCTGCGCCCCGGCGGGCTGGCGCTGGTCTCGGTGTTCGGGCCGGATACCCTGCGCGAACAGCGCGCGCGGCTGGCGCCGCAGGCCTCGTTCTCCGCCCTGGCCGACGTCCAGCGCTTCGGCAGCATGCTGGTTCGGGCCGGGTTCGCCGAGCCGGTGCTGGACACCGACTGGATCACCACGGTTTTTCCCGACCCGGCCGCGCTGCTGGTCGAACTGCGCGGCTGCGGCCTGCTGCCGGCAGCCTCGCACGGCCTCGGCAAGCGCGCGCAAGCCCTCCGGTCACTGGGCCTGAAGTCGGGACTGGAGTCGGGTCAGGAAATGTCCGGCGAGAGTTGCCGTGCGACCTGGGAGATCGTGTCCGCCTCGGCCTGGGCGCCGGAAGCCGGTCAGCCGATTCGCGGTGCGGCCGGTGAGGAAGTCAGCGTGCCGGTGTCAACAATCGGCATTCGCCGCCGCGACTGAGCAGCAATCCAGAAACTCAAGCGGCGCGCGAGCGCACGCTGTTGCGCCCGCCGGTCTTGGCGTCGTACAGGTGCCGGTCGGCCTCGCCGAGCAGCTTCCGGTAGTCGTCCATCTCGCCGGCGGCCTCGGCCAGGCCGATGCTGACGGTTACGTCGATGCGCTCACCGCTTTCGATCCGGAATTCGTGCCCGGCGACCATCTGGCGCAGGCGGTCGCAGGCCTGGTGCGCCTCGATCAACGAGGTATCCGGCATGATCAGGGCGAACTCCTCGCCGCCGATGCGCGCCAGGGTATCGCCGGAGCGCAGGGCATCGCTCAGGACCTGCGCGAGCTGACTCAACACCGCATCGCCGGCCAGGTGCCCGATCCGGTCGTTGATCTGCTTGAACCAGTCGATATCGATGATGGCCAGGACCAGGTTGGCGCCGGCCACGCGCTGACTGCGGCCGAACTCTTCGGCCAGCACGGCGGTGGCATGGCGCCGGTTGTACAAGCCGGTCAGTCCGTCCCGCACGGCGTGATCGTGCAACTCCGCCAGGTAACCCGCCTCCGGGTTGCCCGCATCGAGAAACTTCAGCACGGTCTTGCCCACGCGCAGCTGGTCGCCGTCAATCAGGCGCTGCAGCCGGACCTCCTCGTCGTTGACAAAGCTGCGGTTGGTCGACCCGAGGTCTTCGATCCAGTAGCCGTCTTCGCGCTTGAACACCCTGCAATGCGCGCGAGACACGCTGCGCTCGCCGATGCGGAAATCACAGTCGTTGCCGCGGCCGATCACCACGGCCCCGGCACTCAGGTCAATGCGATTGCCCAGCCGCTCGCCGCGGATCACCACCAGGCTGGGGACATTGGCCGGACGGCTTTCGCTGGTCGCGCTGAGCAGCACGGTGTGCGGGTCGGTCTGGTTGTCCGGCGTTCGGGTGCTCATGACGGCTCGATTATAGACGGGCCATGCATTTCCATGAGCGGGTGCCAACGGGCCGCGCCCGCCAAATAAAACGGGCCGGCTCCTTTTTGAGGAAACCGGCCCGCGCCCCACTTTTGGTGTCCTGCGCAGTCCGCGCGGCGCAATCGCCAAGCCCCCTTGGACGACCCACCCGCGCGCAGCGGCAAGGACGATGAAAGTTTAACGACTGGCACGATTCGCTGTTATTCCTGCGCGACAAGCGCTTGTCGAATTGCGACAAATACGACAATCGGGCGGATCGCGGCCTTCAGTGATGCCGGGTTCGCGACTGGGCCCGGCGCCGCCACTGGCTGGGCGGCAAGCCTTCGGCCTGGCTGAAGACCTTGCTGAAGGACTGCGGGCTGGAGAAGCCGCAGCTGGCGGCGATGTCCTTGATCGAGCGCTCGTTGCCGACCAGCAGCTCGCGCGCCTTTTCCAGGCGGACTTCCTGCAGCAGGCTGGCCGGGGCGCAATCGAGCAGGGCCTTGAGCTTGCGCTGCAGGGTGCGCACGTCGACCAGGGCGGCCCGAGCCATGTCGGTCACCTTGATGTCAGGATCGGCGTGGTGGATCTCGATCCAGGCCTGCAGCCGCTCCAGCAGCGCGGCGTCGCGCTCGCTGACTTCGGGCTCGACGGTCTTGCGCTCGATCACCGGGCCACCGGCCAGCTCCCGCCGCAGGCGCTCGTGCAGTCGCCGGCGGGTCTCCAGCATGGCGCTCAAGCGGACCAGGAACTCGTTGTCGTCGAAGGGCTTGGCCAGGAAATCGTCGGTCTGCAGGGAGAAGGCGCGCACGCGGGTGTCGTGATCCTGGCGGGCGGTCAGCAGCATGATCGGAACATGGCTGGTGCGAATGTCCGATCGCAGCGCCTCGAGCAGTTCCAGCCCGTCCAGGCCCGGCATCATGATGTCGCTCACGATCAGCTCCGGCGCTTCGGACTGGGCCAGGGCCAGGCCGGTGTTGCCGTCACCGGCCTCGATCACGCGCCACTGCGGGCGCAGCAATCCGCTCAGGTGGGCGCGCATGTCCGGATTGTCTTCGATCACGAGTATGGCCGGCTGCGCGGCATCGGCGGGCGCCTCGGTAGACGGCTCGCCCGGCTCGAGGGGTTTCAGCGCCTCGATGTCGCGGGCGTGTTCGCGCTCGGTCAGCAGGGTCACCGGTCCGGCCGCATTCGGCTCGCGCCACGCCGGCAGCCAGACCGAAAAGCGGCTGCCGTGGCCCGGCCGGCTGCTGACGCTGACCCATCCGCCGTTGGCGCGCACGGCCTCGCGGACCAGGGCCAGGCCGATGCCGGCACCTGCAATCTCGCTGTTTTCGGCCGCCTGCACCCGGTAGAAGCGCTCGAAGATGGTCGCCTGCTCGGACTCCGGGATGCCGGGACCGGAATCGGCCACGCTCAGGCACACGCCGCCGGTTTGCGCACCCAGAGCGACCCGCACCTGGCCACCGGGCGGCGTGAACTTCAAGGCATTGGTCAGAAGATTCAGCAGGATTTTCTCCACCTGCTCCTGCAGGCACTGGGTGCGCCAGCCGTACTCGATGTCGGCGACCAGCTCGATGCCGCGCTCCTGGGCCACGCCGCTGAAGGCGTCGACGGTCATGCGCACCATGCGCCCCAGGGGCCAGGGATTGAACTCCAGGCGACGCTGTTCATGGCTGAGCCGGGAGAAATCCATCAGCTGGTCGACCAGTTTCAGCAGCCGCCGCAGGTAGCGTCGGCCCAGCGCGATGGCATCGGCGTCCGCACCCTGGCGCTCGAGCCGGTCGAGGCTGGTCTTGATCAGCGTCAGCGGGGTGCGGAACTCGTGCGAGACATTGGCGAACAGCACGGTTCGCGCCTCCAGCGACTGCTCGAGTTCGCGCGCCTGGCGCTCGATCAGCCCGCGCTGCTCGCTCAGGGTGGCGGTGCGCACCGCCACCTCTGCCTCGAGCGCGCGCCTGCGGCGGTGGTGCTCACCAAAGGCCAGGCCGGCCAGGCCGATCAGCATCAGGCCGTAAGCGGCCAGGGCCCACGGTGTGGCCCAGGGCGGCGATGCGACCACGGCCGTCAGCAGCACCTCGGGGTCCGACCAGACATCGTCGCTGTTCGCGGCACGCAGGTGGAACCGGTAGGTGCCGGGCTGCAGGCTGGCGTATCGCACCTGGCGCCTGGAACCGCCATCAACCCAGTCGGGATCGACGCCCTCGAGCCTGAAGGCGTGGCGGACGCGCGCCGGGTCGGCGAAGTTCAGCCCGGCAAAGCGGATTTCCAGATCATTCTGATCATGACGCAAGCGCAGCGGAGCGTGTTCATCCAGCGCAGGCTCGACCAGCTGTCCGTTGACGCGGACCTCCAGCAAGCGCAGGCGCGGCGGGCTCAAGACCGCATCGAAATGCTCCGGGCGAAACTGGTTGACCCCGTTGATCCCGCCGAAATACAGGTCTCCATCCTCACCGCGGTGAGCGACGCCGGTGTTGAATTCGTAGGACTGCAGCCCATCGGCGGGCGTGAACTGGCGTACCTCGCCGAGCGCCGGGTCCCAGCGCATCAGGCCGCGGTTGCTGCTCAGCCAGAGTCGCCCGTTTCCTTCAGGCAGCATGGCGTAGACGGTGTCGTCGACCAGGCCGTCGGCCTTGCCGAACCATTCCACGCTGGCCTCGGCCTTGCCATCGGCTCCCGCCTCGACCCGCAGGTGGCCGAGACCGGTTTCCCGGCCGGCGATCCACCAGCCCTCCTCGGGATGGGGAACCAGGGCGTTCAGAGGAACGAGCGGGTTTTTCCCCAACCGCCGGCTGTCGAAAAACCAGTCCGTGCCGGCCGCGCCGGGACGGAAGCGCCCGATACCTCCCTCACCGAAGACCAGCACGCCGCCATCGTCGTCTTCCACCAGGCCGAACACACCCAGTTCAGGGAGGATGACCTGCGGGTCAGCCAATACCGGCCGCGTCCGATCCCCGGCCAGCGTCAGCTCGCGCACCCCGGACCAGGAGCCGACCCAGAGCCGACCGCCATCGCGGCTGATCAACAGGCGCCGTCCGGCCTGGGCCGGGAAGCCGAACTCGCTCAGCGGGACCGACCGGACGACTCGGTCAGCGGCCGGGTCGATCAGGGTCAGATAGTTCGAGCCCAGGGCCCAGACCAGGCCGCTCAAGGGGTCAACCGCCAGCGACCAGACGGCGTCCTCGGGCAAACGCTCGCCGTCCTCACCGCTGCCATGAAAACTCTGGTACCACTGAAACTCACCGTCCTCCCCGGCGCGCAGGCGTCGAATGCCGGCATGGTGCAGGGCCAGCCACAACTCGAGCTGTTCGCCCTGGCGCAGTTCGACAATGCTGCGGATGACGTTCTGGCTGGGAAACGGAATGCCGCCGTACAGGACCGAGGACTGGTCGCGAATATGCCGGAACACCGAACGCGCCGGGGCGTGCCAGGCCGCCCCGCCCAGGTGGGTGCCGACCCAGAGGTTGCCCTCGTCGTCGATCTCGATGGCGATGCCGATCTGCGGCAGCGACTGCGGGATGCTGTACGGATCGGCCGGGTCGTGGCTGAGCAGACGCACCTGCCCGCTGGCGGCGTCGACATGACCCAGCCCGTACTGGCTGGCAAACCACAGATCCCAGTTGGGATGCTCGACCATCTTCAACTGCTGGCGCGCATTCTCGGTCGGCGACAAGCGCACGCCTTCGACAATGACGTCCAGCGACCGATCGGCGGGCGTATAGCGCAGCAGGCGGCTGGGCGTGGGCAGCCAGACCGCGCCGTCCGATGAACTCATCACCGCGTTCAGGCGTGCATCGACCCCGCCCAGATCCTCCAGCGTCAGGCGCTCCAGCACCTCCAGCGTATCGGCGTCGACCAGCAGGAACTCATCGTCGGCCGCCAGCGCCAGCCGCCCGTCCGGCGTCAGCGCCAGCGCCGAGTACTGAATGAACCGGGGCGTCTGCGGCATGGGCAGCACCAGGCGCATGCGCTGGGTCGCCTCATCAAGCTGCCACAGGCCGGCGGCGTTGAAGGACCAGAAACGTCCCTTCCGGTCCAGCAGTTCCGAGCGCAGCGCCAACTGCGTGTGCTCGATGGGCGGGTCGAACGGAATGGCATGCACCTGGCCATCATCCGGGTGCCAGACCGCCGGAAGACCCGACAGCGACACAAAAATGCGGCCATCGGGGTGTTCGGCGACGATGTGCGAGATGTTTCGCGGTCCCCCGGGAGCGGGCACGAACGCGAACTCGAAGCGCTCGGCGCGGCCCGTGCGCGGATCGAAACGGTCCAGGCCGGCGAC
>SKKM01000137.1 GCA_007121485.1 Wenzhouxiangella sp.
ACGAGTGGGAAGAGATCAAGCCGCAGGTCGACCACGTGATCTTCCCCGACGGCAAGCGCATCATCCTGCTGGCCCGCGGCCGCCTGGTCAACCTGGGCTGCGCTACCGGCCATCCGAGCTTCGTCATGTCGAACTCGTTCACCAACCAGACCCTGGCCCAGATCGAGCTGTGGAAGAACGGTGACCGCTACGACAACGAGGTCTACGTGCTGCCCAAGCACCTGGACGAGCGCGTGGCGCGGCTGCACCTGGCCAAGATCGGCGCGCGCCTGACCGAGCTCACGCCCAAGCAGGCCGACTACATCGGCGTGGCGGTCGAAGGGCCGTACAAGGCCGACCACTACCGCTACTGAGTCCGTTCAGCATGCCGGCCGGCGGCGCGCGCTTTTTGCGCGGCCGTCGGGCGGCGGCATCTCGTCGTGGGGTCGCCATGCAGCTGAGTTTCGAGTTCTTTCCGCCCAAGGACGAGGCCCAGGCCGAGTCGCTGCGGCGCGCCCGTGAGCGCCTGCTGCCGCTGGGGCCGGAGTACGTGTCGGTGACCTTCGGCGCCGGAGGTTCGACCCGCTCACGCACGGTCGGCACGGTGCTGGATATCCAGGCGCAGGACGCCTTGCCGGTCGCGCCGCACATTTCCTGCATGTCGGAAGACCTGGACAGCATCCGTGAACTGCTGGAAACCTACGATCAGGCCGGAATCCAGCGACTGGTGGTCCTGCGCGGCGACCGGCCGTCGGGGCGGCGCAGCGGCGTGTTCGACCATGCTGCCGACCTGGTGGCCTACATCCGTCAGCACTGGGGCGCGCGTTTCCACATCGAGGTCGCCTGCTACCCGGAGCATCATCCGGAATCCGATTCGCCGCAGAGCGACCTCGGCCATTTCCGCGACAAGGTGGCGGCCGGGGCCGATGGGGCGATCACCCAGTACTTCTTCAATGCCGAGTGCTACTTCCGCTTCGTCGAAGAAGCGCGGGCCCTGGGGGTGACGGTGCCGATCGTGCCGGGCATCATGCCGATCACCAACTACAAGGGCCTGGCGCGCTTTTCCGAGCTGTGCGGCGCCGATCTCCCCGCCTGGATCGCCAAACGCCTGCGCGCCTGGGACCAGGCCGGAGACCTGGCCTCACTGCAGGCCTTCGGCGAAGAGGTGGTGACCGACCTGTGCCAGCGGCTGCTCGCCGGCGGTGCACCGGGGCTGCACTTCTACACGCTCAATCGCCATGGACCGACCCGCGCCGTGTGCCGCAACCTGGGTCTGGATCCGGCTGACTGAAGGAGCGAGAGGTCGGCTCAATCGGCCGGGAAGATCTCTACGGGCTGATCGGCGTCCTCCGGCAGTCGGATTTCGATGGCGCGGCAGCAGACCGCACAGTCCTGGATGACCAGCTGGCCCAGGTCACCGGGTTCCATTTCCACCCAGTTGTTTTCCCCGCACCAGGGACAGTCGAAACGCTGCGACTCCGTCAGCATGCCGGCGGGCCCTCAGTCATCGTCGCCGTAAATGGCCACCCGCAGATGGCCGTCGACGTCGATGGACGCCCGGTACATGCCCGGCGTGTTGAACGGCATGCTGATGTTGCCGGCTGGATCGACCGCGATGACGCCGCCGTCGCCGCCGGCCTCGCGCAAGACCTGGTTGACCACCGCATCGGCGGCATCAGCCAGGGTCACGCCGGTCAGGCGCACGCGAGCGCAGATCTCATGGGCCACCGCGTGGCGGATGAAGTACTCGCCGTGGCCGGTGGCGCTGACCGCGCAGCTGCGATTGTCGGCGTAGGTGCCGGCGCCGATGATGGGCGAGTCGCCGACCCGGCCCCAGCGCTTGTTGGTCATGCCGCCGGTCGAGGTGGCCGCGGCCAGGTTGCCCTCGGCGTCCAGCGCGACCGCGCCCACGGTGGAAAACCAGTCTTCCGACAGCTGGGTGGCCGACTGCTGCCGGGCCTGCACGGCACGCAGTTGTTGCAGCCGGAACTCGGTGATGAACCAGTCCGGGTCCTTGAACTCCAGTCCCTGGGCCCGGGCGAACGCGTCCGCGCCGGAGCCGACCAGCATGACGTGGGGCGATTCGCTCATGACGCGGCGGGCGGCCTCGATGGGATGGCGGACGCCAGTCATGCCGGCCACCGCGCCGGCGGCCAGGCTGGCGCCGTCCATGATCGAGGCATCGAGTTCCACCGTGCCGTCGAAGGTCAGCACCGCGCCGCGGCCGGCGTTGAATTCCGGTGCATCTTCCAGCAGCCGCACCGCCACGGTGACCGCGTCAAGACTGCTGCCGCCTTCGGCCAGAACCTGGTGTCCGGCCCGGGCCGCGGCGGTGAGCGCCGAGCGAATGCTGGCTTCCTGTTCATCGCTCAGGCGGCCGCGTTCGATGGTGCCGGCACCGCCGTGGATGGCGATGGCGACCGGTGTTTCGGCATGGGTAGGCAGGCTCATCCAGATCAGGCTCAGGCAAAGAAGTAGACGGGTCATCGGGTATCGGCAAGCGGTGGGCCAGGCGGCTCAAGTCTATCATTTGACCTATACTCGACGGCTCCAGCCTGCCGGTTTATCGAGGGAGATCGCCGCATGCCGTATTCGCTGACCTTGCTGTACGCTGGCCTGTCGGGCCTGCTGTTGCTGGCGCTGTCGTTCCAGGTCGTCGGTTTGCGCCGCAAGCACCGGGTGGGCCTGGGTACCGGCGACCATCCGGCGCTGGAGCGCGCGGTGCGGGTCCATGCCAATTTTTGCGAGTACGTCCCGATCGCCTTGTTGTTGCTGCTGGTGCTGGAACTGGGCGCGGCCTTGCCGGCCTGGCTGTTGCACGCCCTGGGCATCATGCTCATCGTGGGGCGCGTGCTCCACGCCGCGGGGCTGAGCCGCAGTGCCGGCACATCCACCGGCCGCTTCGTCGGGACCTTGCTGACCTGGTTGATGATCCTGGTCTCAGCCCTGCTGGCGGTCGGTATCGCCATCGGCGGCATGCTCGCCCGGATGAGTGCCTGACCAGTACAGGGCGGCGTAGATCTTCGGATCGATTCCGATCCCGGTCCGGGCCCGGTCGCTGAGCCAGCGGTCCAGGGCCGCGATCGGCACCCGGTGCACCAGGATGTCCTCGCTGTCGTCCCCGCCGCCGGGTGCGACCCATTCCAGCTGCTCGGCCTGAACAAAGGTCACCATCTCGCTGCTCAGGCCGGCCGAACTCGGGCAGGTCATCAGTTCGGTCAGCCGGCCCGCCTGCCAGCCGGTTTCCTCGACCAGTTCGCGCGCCGCGGCCTCGAGCAGGGCTTCGTCGCTCATGCCCGGCTCATCGCCGACGAGGCCGGCGGGAAGCTCGATGGTCCGGGCGCCAATCGGTATGCGATACTGTTCGACCAGCAACAACTCGCGCTCCGGTGTCCAGGCAATCAGCACGACGACGCCGTGCCGCCGCTCGATGAATTCCCAGCCGTCGCGTTCCAGCATGGTCAGGTATCGACCCTCGTACAGGGTCAGATCGGGCTTGCTCATAGGCGCTTTCGGTGGCTGTGTTGAACGATTCAGGAGTGCGCAAGTCCCATGCACGGGATTTCCGCTCCTGCCGGTTTCCAAGATTACAGGACTTTGCTTCATGCTCAACCAAGCTCTGGTTTCGATGGCGCCGTGGCGCCGCAACGCAGCCGCTCTGGCCCTGCTGCCGGCGCTGTTGGCGCTGGCCCTGCTGGCCTTGCCCGGCGTCGCTCAGGCCCAGCCTGTCGCTGACGACGCTCCGCCGGCGGTCCGCCTGTCCTACTGGTTCGACCAGGCCGCGCGCGCCTTCAACGAGGACCGTCTGGACGACTGGGTCACCGCAACCGAGCAGCTGCACGAACTGCGGCCGCACAACCAGGATTTCATGCGCCACCTGGTGCTGGGCTATGCGCGCCAGGGCCGGCTGTCGCATGCGTTCAACATGATGCTGAGCATGCAGCAGCAGGGCCTGGCTGAAGACTGGGACAGCTTCGAGGAGCTCGCGGCCCTGCGCCAGCACCGGCTCTACGGCCACCTGGCCGACCTGATGCGGCAGGCCGGAGAGCCGTTTGGCAACTACGAGCACCTGGTCGATCTGCCGGCCGACCTCGCCATGCCCGAAGCCCTGGCCCTGGACGCTGAGCGGCAGCGCCTGTTTGTCGGCAGCCTGCACGATGGCCGCATCATGGTGCGCGCCGGCGACGGCGACTGGGAAGTGTTCGCCGATCCGGAGCGAACCGAAGGTCTGATGGGCGTGTTCGACCTGACCGTGGACGCGGCGCGCGGCCATCTCTGGGTGGCGACCGCCAACGTGACGCATTTTTCCGGCTTCGATCCGCAGGCCGCCGACTCGACCGCCCTGCTCAAGCTCGACCTTGAAAGCGGCGAGCTGCTGTCCCGCCACGCCATTCGTCGCTCGGAGCAGCCGCACCTGCTGGGTTCGGTCATCGTCGCCGGCGACGGCACCGTGTATGCCGCCGATACCCGCAGCCCGCTGCTGTTCCGTCTGGTCCCGGGCGGCGAGCAGCTGGAGTTGTTCTTCGGCAGCCCGAATTTTTCCAGCCTGCGCGGACTGGCGCTGTCGCCGGACGACCGTCTGCTGTATGTCGCCGATTACGAGCAGGGCATCTTCATCATCTCGACCACCGGCGCCCAGCAAGCCTGGCAGCTTGCGGTTCCGCCGACGCTGAACGTGACCGGGATCGACGGCCTGTACTGGTGGGATGGGCACCTGGTCATCATCCAGAACGGTATCAGCCCGCAGCGCGTCATGCGCCTGCAGTTGGGCGCCGACGGCCTGGGCGTGACCGCGGTGGCGCCGGTGCTGGCGGCACTCGAGGTCTTCGACACGCCGACCTTCGGCGTGATGGATGACAATTGGCTGCACCTGTTCTCCGGCAGCCACTGGCAGCACGTCGATGGTCGTGGACGTCCGCTCGACGAGGCATTGCCGCCGGTCAGCATCCTGACGACCAGCGTCGATGCCGGCGAGATCATGGTGGTCGGCGAGGAAGCGCTCAGGCAGCTGCAGGGCCGCCGCTAGGTCAATTTGCCGGGGCTAGCCGGTCTGGATGGTCTCGCGCTGCCGATGCAGACGTTTGCGTAGCGGCATGCCGAAACCAAGGGCGTCGAGCAGGGCGTCCAGGGCGTCGGCGTCTCCCGGGCTGCGATCGACCAGGGGGGCGGCGTGGACCTGCTCGATGTCGGCGTGCAGACCGGTCAGACGGCGTGCCAGGCGTGCCGCGTCCTCGCCGGCCTTGAGCTTTAGCGGAAGCGTGCGCGCGCCGCGCAGGCTCAGGTAGGGAATCTCTTCCAGGCGCTCGAAAATGCTGTCGAGGTCGCCGAAGTGGTTGAGCAGGGCGGCCGCGGTCTTGGGGCCCACACCGGGGATGCCCGGAATGTTGTCCACGGCATCGCCGGTCAAGGCCAGGTAGTCGGCGATCTGCTCGGGCCGCACGCCAAAATGGACCAGGATCCCGTCCCGGTCCAGCCGTCGGCGCCGGGCGAAGTCCCACCACCAGTCGCCGTTGCCGACCAGCTGGGCCAGGTCCTTGTCTCCGCTGACCACGCAGACGCCAATGGTCGACTCGCGGCAGTGCCGCGCCAGGCTGGCGATCAGGTCATCGGCCTCGTAGCGGGCATCGGTATAGACCGGCAGGCCGAGGTGGCGGGCCAGGTCCTTGCACCAGGCGAACTGGCGCTGCAGATCATCGGGCGCCGGTTCACGGTTGGCCTTGTAGGCCGGGTAGATTTCGTTGCGAAACGAGGTGGTGAGCGACTCATCGAAAGCCACCGCCGCCTGCCGGGCGGAGGTTTCTTCCAGCAGCTCGCAGAGAAAGCGGGCAAAGCCGTAGACGGCGTTGGTTGGTCGGCCGGCCGCGTCGCTGAACTGGTCCGGCATGGAAAACCAGGCCCGGAACACGTACACGCTGGCATCGATGAGATAGACCGGTTGTGCCTGCTGGCTCATGGAAAGGTGATCAATGCCCGGGCTTCCAGTGCGCGCCCAGCGACTTGGCCAGGCGTTGTCTCAGCACGCTGTGACGCGGGAAGTGGGCCATCAGGAACTCCATCTGGTCGGCCAGGATGCGGCGGCCCTGCAGATAGACGTATTCGGCGTGGGTCGGCGCGAAGGGGATGGCCAGCAGCTGCATGCCGGCCTGCTCCGGGGTGCGCGAGCCCTTGTGGTTGTTGCAGCGCTTGCAGGCCGTGACCACGTTGACCCAGCTGTCCTCGCCGCCCTGCGAGAGCGGCTTGACGTGGTCGCGCGAGAGATCCCGGACGTGGAAGGTGTTGCCGCAGTACAGGCAGATGTTCTCGTCGCGCCGGAACAGCGCGCGGTTGGACAGCGGCGGCGTGTAGTGGCCGTAGAAGCGGTGGGCGTCGGGGTGCGAACCGTGGGTGGCCACGATGGCGTTGACCGGGATGACCGTACGCTGGCCGGTCAGGGAGTTGACCCCGCCCCGGAGCTCATAGAGCACGCGGCCGAGGGCATACTGGACCTGGCCCAGCACGATCATGCGCACGGCGTCCTGGTAACCGATCCACTCCAGCGGCATGCCGGTGACGTCGGTACGTAAAACCTGTTGATCGAGCTGCAACATCTTGTGTTCAAGCCTGCGCCGAGCCCCAAGATGCGGTGATTCTAACCGGATTCGCCGGCCGGAACCAGCCTCTTTGGCAAGCCATGGGCGAATCCGGCCGTTCAGTGGAAACCATGCGGCCCCGCCAAGGTCGAAGGGGCCTTGAAACCTGCCTGAAGGGAGATGAAGCGATGCTTCGTTGCCAAGTTCTCGCCATCCTGCTGCTGTTGCCCGTGGCCGGGGCCCGCGCCGCCCTGCCGGCCGAGGTCGATGGACAGCCCTTGCCGTCGCTCGCACCGGTGCTCGAGCAGGTCACGCCGGCAGTCATCAACATTCATACGCGCACGCGCGTCCAGGTGCGTTCCAGCCCGTTTTTCGACGACCCGTTTTTCCGCCAGTTCTTCGACCTGCCCAGCATTCCGCGCGAGCGCGTTCAGCAGTCGCTGGGCTCGGGCGTGGTGGTGGATGCCCGCAACGGGCTGATCCTGACCAACAATCACGTCATCGACGGGGCCGACGATATCGCCGTCACCCTGGAGGACGGGCGCGAGTTCAGCGCCCAGTTCGTCGGCGCCGATCGCGAGACCGACCTCGCCCTGATCCGCATCGACGCCGACGGCCTGTCCGAGCTGCCGCTGCACGATGCGACACCGCTCAGGGTCGGCGATTTCGTGGTCGCCGTCGGCAATCCCTTCGGCCTGGGCCAGACCGTCACCTCAGGGATTGTCTCGGCGCTGGGCCGCTCCGGCCTGCGCGGGCTGGAGTACCAGAACTTCATCCAGACCGACGCCTCGATCAACCCGGGCAACTCCGGCGGCGCGCTGATCGATCTGCGCGGCCGGCTGATCGGTATCAATACGGCCATCTTCACGCCCTCGGGCGGCAACGTGGGGATCGGCTTTGCCATCCCGGCCAGCACCGCGCTGTACGTGAAGGAGCAGCTGCTGCGCCACGGCGAGGTGCGGCGCGGTACGTTCGGCCTGGCGGTGCAGGATCTGGACCGGCCCTTGCGTGAGGCGCTGGAGATTCCAGACCGTTCCGGTGCGGTGGTGACCCGCCTGGCCGAAAACGGACCCGCGCAGCAGGCCGGGCTGCAGCCCGGCGACGTGATCCTGCGCATCGACCAGCGCACCGTGCGCGACGCCCAGATGCTGCGCGCCATCGAGGGTCTGCTGCCGGTCGACG
>SKKM01000248.1 GCA_007121485.1 Wenzhouxiangella sp.
AGCTCGGCAACGTCGGCTTCTGGCAGGTGGCCATGAAGCCGGGCCGGCCGCTGGCCTTCGGGCGCATCAACCAGGCCTGGTTCTTCGGCCTGCCCGGCAACCCGGTCTCGGCCATGGTCACCTTCCTGCAGCTGGTTCGCCCGGCCCTGGTCAAGCTGGCCGGTGCACAGCCTGCGCTACCCCTGCAGATCGCCGTGCCGGTCACGGCCGACATCCGCAAAAAACCCGGTCGCCGGGAATTCCAGCGCGGCCGGCTGGTCCAGAGCGACGATGGCCTGGCGGTCGTGCCTTTCGGTCACCAGGGCTCGGGCGTGCTGCGCTCCATGAGCGAGGCCGACTGCCTGATCAACCTGCCGCCGGAGCGAGGCAGTGTGTCTGCCGGCGAAACGGTGGTGGTCGAGCCCTTCGCGCAAAAGGTCTGGAACGGCGGCTGAGCGGGGCCCGGCCACCGGATTGACAGCCCGGCCGGCACGGCCGGGATCCATGAGCGGAGGCATTTGCGGACATGCGCCGCAAATGCCCTATATCGAATACCGAAGGTATTTCGATGCCGACCTGACACCAGCTCAGCTGGTTTCGAGCTTGCCCTCGATGGCGTGCGACAGGCCAAGCTCAGCGCATTCCAGCCTCACCTTGACCGGCAGCGCATGGGCCGGCAGCTCACCCTGTTCGGCGGCCTTGCGCACGGCCAGTTCGATCTCGCGCTGCGAGGTCACGCCAACGTGCTTCAGGAACTTGCGGATGCTCAGGTTCAGTTTTTCTTCGTTCATCGTGGTTTTCTCCAGGGATATGACTCAGAAGCGACCTTCTCTATACTAGGCGAGTCGGGGCGCTTGGATGTCGAGAGGGCAGTTTTTGAGAAACGGGTTCTTGCTCACGATGCTACGTAGCCGGCGGATGGCAGTGCGGCCCTGGACGCGCGCCGCCGCAGTATGCGCGATGACGCCATTCAGCGCTGATTCGCCAAACGCCGCAATCGATGGGAAGAGATCATGGCCCATGCGATAGAACTCGCGCATCAAACCCAGGGCGAGTCGCTTGTTCGGCCAGGGACGGATTCTCCGCCGCCGGCCACTGCCCAGGGCCCGGGGGCTTTCATCTCATGACGCCGGGACTGCCCTTGCAGCTGCTGCTGGTGTGCGACCCGGCAAGCGATGAGCTGGCGCTGGAGCAGCCGCTGAAGCAGCACGGGCTGGACTTCAGCGTGGAACGTGCAGATACCCTGGATCGACTCGATGCGCTGCTGCACAGCGAGTGTTCGGCCTTGCTTTACCACTACGCCTCCCGCACCCTGCCTTTGGACGAGGTGCTCGCCCGCCTTCGCAAAATCGACCCTGAACTGCCGATCATCCTCGTTGCCGCCGAGGTCAGCGAAAACATGGTGATCGATCTGGTGCAGCAGGGGCTGAGCGACTTCGTGCTCGAGGACAAGCTGGCACGTCTGCCCGGCGTACTCGAGCGCGTCCTGGCCGAGGCCGCCAGGCAGCGGGAGTCACGCGAACGGCACGACCAGTTGCGCAAGTTCGCCCTGGCCGTGGAACAAAGCCCGGCCAGCATCATCATTACCGACACCACGCCGGTGATCGAATATGTCAACGAGGCGTTCTGCCGGAACAGCGGCTACGCGCGCGAGGAAGTGCTGGGACGCAACCCCAACCTGCTCAACCTCGGCCTGACTCCGCGCAAGACTTACACCGAGCTGTGGGAGACGCTTGGACGCGGCGAAGTCTGGCAGGGCGAGCTCCACAACACGCGCAAGGACGGAACGGATTACATCGAGGCGGCAACCATCGCACCCGTGCGCGAGCCCGATGGCCGCATCAGCCACTACGTGGCGATCAAGTCCGACATCACCGACGAGCGCCGCTCGGAATCGCTGATCCACCGGCTGTCGCACTTCGATTCACTGACCGGACTGGCCAATCGCAGCCAGATGCTGAAACGCCTGGAGCAATCGGCCGCTGCCATGCAGCGCACCGGCCGGCACGGCATGCTGATCGTGCTCGACATCGACGGGTTCAAGTTCATCAACGACCTGCACGGCTATCAGGCCGGTGACGCCTTGCTGCTATCGGTGACGCAGCGCTTGCGCGACACGCTGACCGATGAATCAATGATCGCCCGCATCGGCGGGAATCGATTCGCCGTGGTGGTCGAAAACCTGTCCCGTCGCCGCGACCGGGCAGTCACCCAGGCTCACGACCTGGCCGAACTCATTCATGCCGAACTGCAGGATCCGCATTTCCTGGAGCAGGATGGCGTGAGCATTCGCCACGCCACGACCATGGGCCTGTGCCTGCTGAGCACCGAGCCGGAGGCGGCCGACCGGCTGCTCAACAAGGCCGAGATCGCATTGCAGCGCGCGCGCGACGAGTCGGGCAACAACTGGCGCTTCTTCAAACCGGACATGCAAACGGTGGTGGAAGAACGGGCCGAGGTCGAGAGTGGACTGCACGAGGCGCTTGAGAAAGGGCGCTTGCGGCTGTTCTACCAGTCGCTATATGACGCCGAAGGCCGATTGACCGGCGTCGAGGCGCTGATCCGCTGGTTCCGTCCTGATGGCCAGATGGTCCCGCCCGATCGATTCATTCCGCTGGCCGAGGAAACCGGCCTGATCCTGCCGATCGGCGCCTGGGTGGTGGAAACGGCCTGCGCGAAACTTCGGGAGTGGTCGCAGAACCCGGAGACAGCCGAACTGTTCCTCTCGATCAACATCAGCGCACGGCAGTTTCATCAGCCCCGTTTTGTCGAATCGCTGCTCAAGGTCATGGACGATTACGACATCGAACCCGGCCGCCTGGTGCTGGAGCTGACCGAGTCGGTCGTTCTCAACGACATGGGACATACCGAGCAGCGCATGCTGGCCATCCGCGACCTGGGCATCGGACTGGCGCTGGATGATTTCGGCACCGGCTTTTCTTCCCTGTCCTATCTCAAGAGCCTGCCTTTCGACACCCTGAAGATCGACCGCTCTTTCGTGTCCGACATGCTGGGCAGCGAGAGCAGCGCCGCGATCGTTCAGGCCACCATTTCCATGGGCCACGCACTGGGTCTGAAGGTCACCGCCGAGGGTGTCGAAAACAAGCGGGAGCTGTCGCTGCTGCGCCGCTTCGGCTGCGACAGTTTCCAGGGCTTCCTGTTTGCCCGACCGCTTCCGCCCGAGGACTGGGCGCCTGCTGACCAGAGCCTGGATTAGGCGCTTTTTCGCAAAATGCATACGGTGGCGTATGGTACGCTGCGAATTCCCTCCATCCGGATCGCGACATGCCCACCTACAAGGCCCCGCTGGAAGACTTCGACTTCCTGTACAACGAGTTTCTCGACCTTGGCGCTTGTGCCGAGTTGCCCTCCATGGCCGAAGCCTCCCCCGATGTGGTCGAGGCGGTGCTGAGCGAAGCGGCCAAGGTGGCGGAAACCGTGCTCCAGCCGCTCAATGCGATCGGTGACGAGATCGGCTGCCGGCTCGACGAGGCCAGCGGCGAGGTCAGCATGCCCGATGGCTTCGCGACCGCCTACCGCGACTACTGCGACAGCGGCTGGACCGGCCTGGTGGCCGACCCGGACTACGGCGGCCAGGGCCTGCCGAGCTTCGTCGGCCTGGCCGTCTCGGAAATGATCAATGCCGCCAACGCCTCGTTTGCCGCCTACCCCGGCCTGACCCTGGGCGCCTACGAGGTCATCCACCACCACGGCACCGACGAGCAGAAAGCGACTTACCTGCCGAAGATGGTCAGCGGCGAATGGGGCGGCACCATGAACCTGACCGAGCCGCACTGCGGTACCGACCTGGGCCTGCTGCGCACCCGGGCCGAACCGGCCGACGACGGCAGCTACCGCATCACCGGCAAGAAGATCTGGATCTCGGCCGGCGAGCACGACATGGTCGACAACATCATTCACCTCGTTCTTGCCCGCACGCCCGACGCGCCGGCCGGCACGCGCGGCATCTCGCTGTTCATCGTGCCCAAGTTCCTGGTCAATGCCGATGAATCGCTCGGGGAGCGCAACGGCGTCAAGTGCGTGGGCCTGGAAAAGAAGATGGGCATCAAGGCCTCCGCCACCTGCGAGATGGAATACTCGGACGCGGTCGGTTATCTGATCGGCGAGGAAAACCGCGGCCTGGCGGCCATGTTCACCATGATGAACGCAGCCCGGCTGGTCACCGGCATCCAGGGGCTGGGCATGGCCTCGGCCGCCTACCAGGCCGCCGTGAGCTTTGCCCGCGAGCGCCTGCAGGGGCGCAGCCTGGCCGGACCGAAGTATCCGGACCAGCCGGCCGACCCCATCCTGGTCCACCCGGACGTGCGCAAGATGCTGCTGATCTCGCGCGCCTCTATCGAAGGCGCCCGCGCGCTGGGGCTGTATACCGGGGTCCAGCTGGAGCTGGAATTCCGCCATCCCGATGCGGCGGTCCGGCGCCAGGCCGGCTACTGGGTGGCGCTGATGACGCCCATCATCAAGGCCTACTTCACCGATTTGGGAACCGAGGTCGCCAACTTAGGGATGCAGGTGCACGGCGGCGCCGGCTACGTGCGCGACACCGGCGTGGAGCAGTTCGCCCGCGACGTGCGCATCACCCAGATCTACGAAGGCACCAACGGCGTGCAGGCGCTGGACCTGGTCGGGCGCAAGCTGATCGCCAACCAGGGCGAGAACCTCAAGGCGTTTTTCACCCCGGTGATGCACTTCATCGGCGAACACGACGGCCAGTCCGAGCTGGCCGAATTCATCGGGCCGCTGAAGGACTCGGCCCAGCTGCTGCAGGACACCACGGCCTGGGTTTACCAGCACATGAGCAAGAACCCGCTGGAAGCCGGCGCCGCAGGCACCGATTACCTGCGCCTGTTCGCGCTCACGGCCATGGCCTTCATGTGGGCCAGGATGGCGGTCATCGCCTGCCGGCGCCTCGACGAAGGCGGCGGCAAGACGGTGTTCTACCAGGCCAAGCTGGACACCGCCCGCTTCTTCATGACCCGCATGCTGCCGGAGACCACTTCTTTGGCGGCCAAGGTGCGGGCCGGGGCCGGACCGCTGATGGACTTCAACGACGAGGCGTTTTAATTGTTTATCCGGCATCAAAATGCCTGCGGCATTTGATGCTCGGCATTTGCGGCGCATGTCCGCAAATGCCTCCGCTTCGCGCTTCCGGCCGTGCCGGCCGGGTTAATGGTGCCAAACGCGTGCCGGTCGGGCCGTCATAGCCACAAGCGACCGACCTTGATCTCCGGGCCCAGGTGATGCGCCACCTGGGCCTGGAACAGTTCGGCCGTGGCGATGGCGTCGGTCATGGCGTGATGCGCGGTGTAGGCGGGCAAGTGATAGCGGTGCCGGCAGGCACCGAGGCGCAGGGAGCGCCGCCGGCGTAAACCGACGCGATGGGCCAGCCGCTCGGCCCAGCCGCGACCGCGCCTGAGCGCCCAGGCTTCCAGCACCATGGTGTCGATCAGCGGAAAGTCAAGCCCTTCGCCCATCCAGCGTCGACAGACCTGGTCCAGAAAGGGACGCTCGATCTGGCGGTAGTGCACCACCGCCACCCGTCCGGCCAGCGCGTCCAGCAAGTCCGGCAGCACGGCCGAAAATCGCGGCGCCCGTTGCAGTTCTTCGTGGGTGATGCGATGGATCAGCACCGACTCCGGCTCCAGCGAGCGCCGCGGCTGCACCACCCAGTAACGGGCACCGGAAACCGGGATGCGCTGCAGGCTGAAGGGCACCAGGCCGATGCTGACGACGGCGCAGCGCTCGGGGTCCAGGCCGGTGGTTTCCAGATCCAGAGCGACGAAGGGCGTTTCTTTTAACGGCGTGTCAGCGGGCACCGTACCCTCGCCGTAAAAGCGGGCCAGGCGCGGAATGGTCGTCTCTGCCGCCAGTTCGGCCAAGCGATTCGGCCAGGCCACGGCCACCCGCCGCTGCGATGATCGACCCGCCATCGCCTCAGACCTGTACCACGCGATAGCGCAGGCGCAGGAAGCGCTGGGCGTTGCTCAAGACCAGGAAGGCGTCCTTGAGATTGCGCCGGTCGAAGGTATTTAGCGTGACCGGATTGAGGCGGTTGTCGGGGATTTGCCCCTGCTCCAGGTTATACGCCTGGTGGCGGTACTGGGTTCCGGCGATGAACTCCAGCGCATCACCCAGATCGGCCGTCATGCTGGCCGTCAGAAAGCCGGCCGCGCGGATGTCGTCGAGCCGCCGGAAGGAATTCTGGGCCACCGAAGCGCTGGCCATGGCGTGGACCCGGATCACGTCGACCATCGGCGCGGTGCCGCGGCGCTTCAGATCCAGCGAGTCCTGGTACTTGCCGCTCTTTTCCAGCACGAAATCGCGGAAGAACCCCAGCGGCGGGGTGCGCGTCTGCGCGTTGTGGGCCAGGCAGCCCAGAAAAGCCGGCGATTGGCTGGCCCGCTCGGCGATCCACTGCTTGAGCGCGTCGGCGAGGTGGGTTTGTCCATGCACACCGTCGAGGTCGAAGAAGATCGAGCTCTTGAGCAAGGCCGGCCGGTCGGGCTTGTCGATCCAGGCCGAAAAGCGCTCCTTCCACACCGACAGTGGCTGGCGCAGTTCGGGATTGGTGGCCATGATGTTGCCCTTGCACAGCGGGTAGCCCAGCTCGGCCAGGCCGTCGCAGACAAAGCTGGCAAGGTCGCGGAAATAGTCACCGTGCTCGCCCGGCCGGTAGTCGTCGTCCAGCACCAGGGCGTTGTCCTGGTCGGTAACCAGCGATTGCTCATCGCGCGCCATGGAGCCGTGGGCCAGGAAACAGTAGGGCACCGGCGGCGGTCCGAGGCGGGCCTCGGCCAGTTCCAGCAGGCGCTGCTTGAAGGCCCGGCCCATGGTCGCCACCGCCGAGCCGATCATCGCCGCGGTGGCGCCTTCGTTGACCATGCGCACGAAGCTGCCGCGAACGTCGGGCAGAAGGCGGATCAGGCCGTCGAGATCCGCCTGGTCGTGGATATTGCGCACCACGAACAGGCTGTTGCGGCTCTCGTGGCCGACGACGTCGGCCAGGTCGATCACCCCGACCGGCTTCATGCGCTCGGTCACCGGCAGGTGGTGCACGTTGTGCTTCAGCATCGCCATGAGGGCCGCGAACAGGTAGTCGTCGCTTTCCACGCTGACCAGCGACTCCGACATGATCTCGCCCAGCGGCGTTTCGTGCGGCAAACCGGCGGCGACGACCCGGCGGCGCAGATCGCTGTCGGTCACGATCCCAACCAGCCGGGGATGATCCTCGGGCTGGTCGTCGGCACAGACCAGCATGCACGACACGCCAACCTCGGTCATCAGGCGGGCGGCTTCACCAACCTCGGCGGTAGCCGGCAACATCACCGGCGCGCGCTGCACCAGGCGCTGCACCCGGGTGGTCATCATCTCGCTGCCGGCGCGGCTGCGCGAGCCGGCATGGCGCAGGCGGGTACGGTCCTCGACCTCGATGAAATCGGCAAAGGCGTCGCTTTGCTCGCACAGTTCGCGAAACACCGCCGCCGGAATGAAATACAGCAGCGTGTCTTCCTGCGCCCGCACCGGAAAACGGGCGCCGCGCCCGCTGATCAGGCCGATCTGGCCGAAGATGTCGCCCTCGCCCAGGCGGTTGTAGAACTCGCCGCTGCTGCGGAACACCTCGACCGAGCCCTGGCGCACGTAGTGCA
>SKKM01000122.1 GCA_007121485.1 Wenzhouxiangella sp.
ACACCGAAGGCAACAGCACCTCGTCGCTGCCCTCGGCACGCATGCGTGATTCGATCTCGTAGATCGTGGTCGAGTCATCGTCCATGCGGGTAATGGGCGAACTCATCAAGCGGATTTCGTCGTGATCGAGGGCGTGAATCAGACGCTCATGCCAGACCATATCGTCGTCGCTGACTTCCTCGGAGATGCGCGGACGATAGCGGACGTAGGCATTGCCACCGGACCGCAGCGCTTCGTTCAGGGCAATTTCGGCCTGCGATATCAGGGTTTCGGCCGGCGTCTCGCCGCTGCCGCCCTGGGCCACGCCGACGCTGATCGTCACCGGCAGGCTGAACTCACCGATTTCGAGGATCCGGCCGTGGCAGTGCTCGACCAGCTGGCGCGCGACACGCTCGGCGCTTTGCGGGTCCGGCGCTTCGACCACGACCGCGAAAATGTGGTCGCGCAGGCGCGCTATGGCCAGCGCCTCTCCCACGCCCTCGCTCATCAGTTCCCCGGCGGCGCGGATCAGGTTGTCCGAGGCGCCAAGGCCGATGCGCGATTGCAGCTTGTCGCGCTGATCCAGCGACATCAAAAGGACGCTCAGGCCGGTGGCATCGCCGCGCAGCGCCAGTTCGTCATTCAGTTTGTCGACGAAGGCGGCGTGGTTGAGCAGGCCGGTGACAAGGTCGGATTGCTTCAGTCGTTTCAGTTCTTCGGCCAGCGCGGGATCGGCATCCGGGTGATCCTCCCGGATCAGCATCTGGGCACAGCTCTCGCCGTTGAAGCGGGCTCGGGAAAACGCTACCTCGGCACGAAAATGGCTGCCGTCCAGGCGCCTGGCCCGCAGGCTGATGGGTGCGTCGGGCAGCTCGTCGCGCTCCAGCGCCTTCAGAATCTGCTTCAGGTCGGGACCTTCGGCCTCGGATTCCAGCAGATCCAGCATGGAAAGCCCTTCCACATCGTCGAAGCTGCTGAAGCCGAACATGTCCAGGTAGGCCGGGTTGGCGAAGATGTGCAGGCCTTCATGGATGTAGGCGATGGCCTCGCTGGAACTCTCCAGCAGCAGGGTGTAGCGGTTCTCGATCTCGCCCAGGCGCTGGGCCGCGGCACTCGCCTCATGGCGGCTCAGGATCTGCTCGATCTGGCTGTTCAGGATGCGCTTGAGGCGGCGCTGGTCGGCCGCGCTGACAAAACCGTCAACGCCGCTGGCAGCGACACTCAGCGCCGTGGCCGCATCGTCCGGCTCGATGGCGGCGACCAGCGGAACCGGCCCGTCGGCGTCGCGCACGCAGCGCGTCGCGGCTTCCAGCAGTTCGGGTTCGTCGGCACTGGGGAAGACCAGCGCCAGGTCGATGGACTCGGCGTTGAACAGCCTGATGACTGCGTTGGCCGTATCGGCCAGCATCAGCCGCAACGGGTATTGGTGCCCCAAGAGCTGTTCGATTTCCCCCTGGCGGGCGGCTTCGTCGCTGATGACGAGGATGCAGATCGGGCGGCGACTGCTCATGCGCTTTTGCCTGGCTGGTGTATTGAAATAGTAGCAGCTTCGACATCTGTGGCCGACCCCCGATGCGGCTACAGGATGGGGGTTTTGTAAGGCATCCCGGGTACCTCCTGCACCAGCTTCGGCACAAGGTATCCCGGCAGGCGCCGGCGCAGCTCGTCGCTCAGCGCGCGCGCCCGGTCCAGCGGCACCTCGAATCTCTGCGCCCCGCGGACGCGGTCGAGCTGGTGCAGGTAGTAGGGCAGTGCGCCGGCGGTAAAGCCGCGCTGCATGAGCGCGACGAGCTCATCGGCGCGATCGTTGACGCCGGCCAGCAGGACCGCCTGGTTGAGCACGTGAGCGCCGCTGGCGCGCAGCCTCGCCAGTGCCTGGTCGACCTCGTCGTCGAATTCTGCGGCGTGGTTGGCATGAATGACCACCACCAGCGGCCAGGGCAGGCTCTGCATCCATCGTTCCAGCCTTGGAGTGACACGGTCCGGCAGCACCACCGGCATGCGCGTATGCAGTCGCAGGCGCTTGATGTGTCCGAAGCCGGCCAGTTTGCAGGTCAGGTCCTCCAGCTGGGCGGTTGGCAGCATCAGGGGGTCGCCGCCGGAAAGGATGATCTCTTCGACATCCTCGGCGCCGTGCAGGTAGTCCACCGCCTCGTGCCAGCGGCGTCCCGAGGCCCGCTCCTGCGGGTAGGGGAATTCCTGGCGGAAGCAGTAGCGGCAGTGCACCGCACAGGCTCCGGTCAGGATCAGCAGCAGGCGGCCATGGTACTTGTGCAGCACGCCGGGCGCGCGGCGACTGTGCAGGTCGCCGACGGGATCGCTGTCGAAGCCGCTGACCAGGCGCCCTTCATCGACATCGGGCAGGACCTGGCGCAACAGCGGATCGCCGCGGTCGCCGCGACGCATGCGGCGGGCGAATGCCAGGGGCACGAGCAACGGGAAAGCCGGACGCGCGCCTCGGAGCGCGGGCGGGCAGGGCAGGTCGAGAAAGTCCAGCAGCTCGGCCGGGGTGCGCAGGGCCTGGCGGATCTGCTGGCGCCAGTCCGCCTGGCGGTCGCCCGGTGATTTGCCAGTTCGCGCTAAAATGTCGTGTTGACTGATCAGCATCATCGCTGCCTTTGATCGCCCCGGGCTTTCGGTTGCCAAGAATCGTGGTTCCGGGGCGCATTGTAATTTGGAGAAGCCCATGGCGACCTACAGCACCAACGAATTCAAGTCCGGCCTGAAAATCATCCTGGATGGCGATCCCTACACCATCGTCGAGAACGAGTTTGTCAAGCCGGGCAAGGGCCAGGCCTTCAACCGGGTCCGGGTGCGCAATCTCAAGACCGGGCGGACCATCGAAAAGACCTTCAAGTCCGGCGACTCGGTCGAGGCGGCCGACGTGTTCGAAAAGGAAATCCAGTACCTCTACAGCGACGGCGAGTTCTGGCATTTCATGGACGTCGAGACCTTCGAGCAGATGTCGGCCGGCGAGTCGGCGATCGGCGACGGGGCGCAGTGGATGAAGGAAGAGGATATGTGCCAGGTCACGCTGTGGAACGGCGTGCCGCTGACCGTGCTGCCGCCGAACTTCGTCGAACTCAAGATCATGGAGACCGATCCCGGCCTGAAGGGCGACACGTCCGGCAGCGGCGGCAAGCCGGCCCGCCTGGAGACCGGCGCCACCGTGCGCGTGCCGCTGTTCGTCCAGGAGGGAGAAGTGATCCGGGTCGATACGCGCAAGGGCGAGTACGTCTCCAGGGTCAAGGACTAGCCGCTTATGTCTACCGGCGACATCGCGCTGGTTCCGGACTGGATCGTCCCCGTGCATCCGCGCGGGGAGGTGCTGAGTCACCATGCCCTGGTCATGCACGGCCAGCGGATCAGTGCCGTGCTGCCGCGCGAGGAGCTTGACCAGACGTATCCCGGCGTCGAGCTCGTCCGACTTCCGGGTCAGGTTCTGCTGCCCGGCCTGATCAACGCGCATGCCCACAGCGCCATGAGCCTGCTGCGCGGGCTGGCCGACGACCTGCCGCTGATGCGCTGGCTGGAGGACCATATCTGGCCTGCCGAACAGGCCTGCGTGGGCGCGGAATACGTGCGCGCCGGAACCGAGCTGGCGGTGGCCGAGATGCTGCTGGGCGGGACCACCTGTTTCAACGACAACTACTTCTTCCCGGATGTCGCTGCCGCCACTGCCGCACGGGCTGGCATGCGCGCCGTGGTCGGACTCCCACTGATCAGCGTGCCGACGGCCTGGGCCACGACCGAGGACGAGTATTTCGCGCGCGGCCTGGCCGTCCACCAGGACCTGAAGGGAGAAGCCCTGGTCAGCACGGCGTTCGCTCCGCATGCCCCCTACACCGTCAGCGACGCCGCTTTCCGGCGCATCCGCGAACTGGCCGAGGAACTGGACATCCCCGTGCACCTGCACCTGCTGGAAACGGCCGGTGAGATCGACAGCAGCCACCAACAGTACCGCCTGCACCCGATCGACCGCCTGGAGAAGCTTGGCCTGTTCAACGACCGCTTGCTGGCCGTGCACATGACCCAGCTGGATGATCGTGACATGGACCGCGTGGCACGCGCCGGCGTCCATGTCCTGCATTGCCCGGCCTCCAATCTCAAGCTGGCCAGCGGCATCTGCCCGGTGGCGGGCCTGGTTGACCGCGGGGTCAATGTCTGTGTCGGAACGGACGGGGCGGCCAGCAACAACACGCTGGACATGTTTGCCGAGATGCGCCTGGCGGCCTTGCTGGCCAAGGGCGCCAGCGGCAACCCCGAAGCGGTTCCTGCCGAGCAGGCGCTGGAAATGGCGACCATCAACGCGGCGCGGGCACTCGGCCTGGAGGAGCGGATCGGCACGCTGGAGGCGGGCAAGCAGGCCGATCTGATCGCCGTTTCGCTTGACAGGATCGAGACGCTGCCGGTGCATCATGTGATCTCTCAACTGGTATACGCCACCGGACGTCACCAGGTCAGCCAGGTCTGGGTCGCCGGGAGACAGCTGGTCCGGGACGGCCAGGCCCTGAGCTTGGACATCGACCGGATCAAGTCCGAGACCGCGATCTGGCAGCGTCGTCTCGAGCGGATTGACCGCCAGGCTGCGAGGGGAGCATAGGCATGATCGAACCCAGCGTTGTTGAAGTCGCCAACATCGACCCGCGCGAGGCCGAGAAATTCGATGCGCTCGCGGCGCGGTGGTGGGATCCGGAAGGGGATTCGCGCCCGCTGCACGACATCAACGGCCCGCGCGTGGCCTACATCGAGGCGCGAGCCGAGTTGGCCGACCGACGCGTGCTTGACGTGGGTTGCGGCGGGGGGCTGCTATGCGAGTCGCTGCGGGAGCGTGGCGCCGAAGTCACTGGCATCGATGTCGCCGACAGGGCGCTCGGGGTCGCCCGGTTGCACGCCGCCGAGAGCGGGCTGGATATCGAATACCGCAAGATCACCGCCGAGGCCCTGGCCAGCGAGCAGGCCGAAGCTTTTGACCGGGTGTGCTGCCTCGAGATGCTCGAGCATGTGCCCGACCCGGCTCAGACCGTGCGGGCGTGCGCGCAGCTGTGCCGCCCGGGAGGGCAAGTGTTTTTCAGCACCATCAACCGCTCGCCGCTGGCCTGGTCGCTGGCCATCGTGGGGGCGGAGTACGTGCTCGGGCTGCTGCCGCGCGGCACCCACCGTTACGACCGCCTGATCCGGCCGGAGGAACTGGCCGCCGCCTGCCGCCGCGCGGGTCTGGAAGTGCGCGAGATCAGCGGGCTGCACTACAACCCCTTCTCCAGGACCGTTCGGATCGGCGGGGCGCCCCGGGTCAACTACCTGGTTCACGCGCGCAAGCCGGACTGAGCAATGACGCGCCGACTTGAAGCGGTGCTGTTCGATCTGGACGGCACACTGGTCGATAGCGCCCCCGACCTGGTGGCCACCGTGGGCTGGCTGCGCCGGCTGCACGGGCTGGACCCGATCGAACTCGACGGATTGGGCATGCTGGCGTCGCGCGGTGCGCTGGGACTGATCGAGGCCGGCTTTGCTGACCGACCGGAGTTGGACCGCGCCGTCCTGCGCGAGCAGTTCCTTGAGTACTACGCCGATCACCTGTGGGAGAAGAGCCGGCCCTACGACGGGATCGAGGCCGTGCTTGACGCCTTGCACGAGCGCGCCGTTCCCCTGGCCGTGGTGACCAACAAGCCCACCGGGCTGGCCATGGCCCTGCTCGAGGCGGCCGGCTGGCAGGCGCGTTTCGGTTGCGTGGTCGGCGGTGGCTGCACGCCCCTGGCCAAACCGCACCCGGCCCCGGTACTCGAGGCCTGCCGTCGCCTGGGGGTCAGGGCGACCGAGACCTGGATGGTCGGCGACGATCGCCGCGACATCGAAGCCGGTCGACGGGCCGGGTGCCTGACCCTGGCCGCCGCCTGGGGTTACCTGGCCGGCGACGACCCCTCGAGCTGGGACGCGCATAGGGTCTTTTCGTCGCCGATGGGTCTACACAATTTTACGCTTGAATACAATGGTATACACTGATTATCTCCAGCGAGTTCTATTTGAGGATGTAGACGCGCGCTGCGTGGTCGTTCGCCTTCAGGATGTGATTGAGGAGGTCAACAAGCGCTGCGCGGACACGCCTGCGGTGGCGCAGCGGCTGCTGTCCGAGGCCTTGCTCCTGAGTGCG
Source organism: Wenzhouxiangella sp. (assembly GCA_007121485.1). Lineage (GTDB taxonomy): Bacteria > Pseudomonadota > Gammaproteobacteria > Xanthomonadales > Wenzhouxiangellaceae > Wenzhouxiangella. The sequence goes on from SKKM01000122.1 coordinate 6,131, forward strand.
CTGATGTCCAGCGGGCTGAAGTTTTCCGGCCGCATCAGCCTGCAGATCCGGGCCGACTCCGGGCCACTGCGCATGCTGGTTGCCGACTGCACCGATCAGGGCGGTTTGCGCGGTACGGTCAGCGTGGACAGCGCCGAGCGCCTGCCGGAGCAGACCTCCGACCTGATCGGCGAACTGAGCGGCAATGCCGTGCTGACCTTGACCCTGGACCCCAGCGAAGGTGGCCAGCGCTGGCAGGGAATCGTGCCTTTCGAGGGCCGTTGCCTGGCCGATGCCGTGGCCGGTTATTTCGAACGCTCCGAACAGCTGCCCACCGTGTTCCGCCTGGCCACGGACGGGAAGGTCGCGGCCGCCATCATGCTGCAGCGCATGCCGGGTGACGACAGCGACAGCGATGGCTGGAATCATCTGGAACATCTTCTGGCCACCGTCGAGGACGGCGAGCTTTTGGACTTGCCGGCCGAAACCCTGCTGCGCCGCCTGTTCCACGCCGAGCGTCGCCGTCTGTTTCCGGCCCGCGAGCTGTGTTTCTATTGCCCTTGCAGCCGGGAGCGCGTGGAAAACATGTTGCTCAGTCTGGGGCCGGATGAACTGGCCAGCATGGCCGACGAGCCTGAGCCGGTCGAGGTCCGCTGTCAGTTCTGCAACCAGTCCTATCGCTTCGAGCCGAGCGAGCTGGCGGCCTTGTATCCCGACGAGGCCGTGCAGGGACCGCCGACCCTGCACTGAGGTCCCTTGAGCATGGACGCTTTGGCGTGGTGCCGCGAACGCATGCTGGTGCCGGGACAGCCGCTGACGGCCAGTCTGCCGTTCGCCGAGTCGGGTGATCGAGATGCCATCCTGGCGCTGCGGACGCTGGGTGCCGAGTTGCTGGCCCTCGCGGCGGGAACGCCGGATCCGGCGCTGTTGAGTGCCCGCGTGGGCTGGTGGCAGGGGGCGCTGGCCGGACGCGCGGAGCACCCGGCCCTGGCAGCGCTCTCGCAGGCCAAGATCGGTGACCGGATCGAGCCGATGGCGTTCAGCCCCTTGCTGGCTAGCGTTGCCGAGTCGGCGGTGCAGGCGCGGTTCGAGCGCTTCGAGGAGTTCTGCGAGCAGGGCCGTCAGACCGGCGGCCTGGTGACGGCCCTGGAGTATGGGCTCAAGGCCGAGTCGGCTGAAGGCGCCGAAGCGGCAAGCGACATCGGCGCGGCCGGGTGGATGCTGCGCCGCCTGCGTGATGTTGCGCAGGACGCGCGACACAACCGCTGGCTGTTGCCGCTGGATTTGCAGGCCCAGTTCCAGGTGGGACGCCAGGACGTGCTCGAGGCGCGCGGCGGGCCGGGCTGGCACGGACTGGTTCGCACGCTGGTGGCGCGGGCACTGGCCATGGGCGACAGCGCCGCGGCGCGGCTGGCGCCCCGGCACCGGCACCTTCTGGTTCACTGGGCGGTGGAAAAGAGGCTCGCGGCCTTGCTGGTCGGCCGGCCCGACCGGGTGCTGCACCGGCGCCTGCTGCCGG
>SKKM01000227.1 GCA_007121485.1 Wenzhouxiangella sp.
GCGATAAAGAACAGGGTCATCATGATGCTTTCGCTCCTTGGCTTGCCTGGCGCCGCAGAAACGGCGTGATGGCGGCCAGAAAGTGATCGTTGGCGTCGCCGGCCACCATGTGGGCGGCGTCACTGACCTCGACGGTTTCGGCATGCGGGGCCAGTTTGCGGAACTCCGACACGTGCTCGGCGCCGATCAACTCGCTCATGCCGCCGGCGACCAGCAGGGTCGGGATTTTCAGTCGCCGGCTGGCTGATTGCAGCCGTGACTGGAGGTTGGAGGATTTCTCGGCCAGGGCGAGCATGGCCGGGTCCCAGTGCCAGTACCAGCGTCCGTTGCGGGCCTGGCGCAGGTTGCGGCTCAAGCCCGTGGGGCTGGTGTGGCGGCGCCGATGCGGCAGAAACGCCCGCACCGCTTCCTTGGCCTCGTCCAGGGTGGCGAAGCCTTCCGGATGCTGGCGCATGAAGGCCAGCATGGCCGCCACGCCGCGCTCGTCCCAGCGCGGCGCAATGTCGACCAGGACCATGGCCCGGATGTCGACCTTGGGTTTTTCGGAGTGCGCGAGCAGTGCGGTCAGTCCGCCCATCGAGGCGCCGATCACGATCGGCGTGTTGGGCAGGGAATCGCACACGCGCCGGAAGTCTTCGACGAACTGCTCGAAGTCGTATTCGCCGCTGGGCGCACGGTCGCTCTCGCCGTGCCCGCGCGCGTCGTAGCTCACCGCCTGCCAGCCGGCCGCGGCCAGCCGCCAGCCGGTATTTTCCCAGGCGTACTGGGTCTGGCCGAAGCCGTGTGCCATCAGCACGCAGGGCGCGCGGTCGTCACCGTAATAGCGCAAGTGAAGGCGGATGCCGTCGTCGGTCCAGATCTGGCGGCGGCGGATTTCATCGTGTAGTTTGCGAACAGCTTCCATACGCTCCAGTATGGGGTTACCCGTCATGTTAGTCAATGCTCATGCAATGGAGTGGATCGGGGCGCTTTTCAAGCGATTGCACCGATGGCTCGAGAGATCAGCTACCATCTTTTCATGAGCAAAGTGATGGCTGCAAATCCCGATACCCCGAACAGGGTCTCATTGACGCCTGAAGACTGGGAGAAAGCAGCCCTGGCGCTGATTGCGGAAAAGGGGGTCGCCGCTCTGGCGGTCGAGCCGCTGGCGCGCCGGCTGAAGATCACCAAGGGCAGCTTTTACTGGCATTTCCCCGGCCGCGACGAACTGCTCAGCGCCGCCCTGCGTCGCTGGGAGGGGCAGGACGCCGATCATTTGCGGCGCTCGCTCAAGGCCGAGGCACAGCCGGCCGAACGCCTGGCCCGCTTCGTCTGGGCCACCACCCGCCAGACCCTGACCCACCGGGTCTACCTGGCGCTGTGTGCCGTTCCGGAAGATCCCCGGGTCGGACCGGTGCTGAAGCGGGTCACGTCGCGGCGCATCGGCTACCTGAGCGACGCCTTTGCAGAGCTCGGCCTGGCCGCCGAAGAGGCACGGAGACGCGCGACCCTTGTTTATTCGGGTTACGTGGGCTACCTGCAGCTGCAGGCCCAGCACCTGGTGCCGGAGCGCGACGAGCCGGAATTCGACGCCTACGTCAAGCACGTCATCGACAGCCTGATCGCGCGCACCCCGGGCTGATCCCGGTCAGCCTGGTGCGAACTTACGGGCGGTGGGGCAGGGCGAGGTAGTCGCGACTCTGCATTTCGATCAGGCGCGAGACCGTGCGTTCGAAGGGCTGCGCCAGGCGCTGGCCCCGGTACACCTCGACAATCGGCACGGCGGCGGCGATGATCAGCTTGACCGCGTGGTCGTAACACTCGTCAACCAGGTGGATGAAACGGCGCACGGCATTGCTGTCGTCGTCGTCCAGTTCCGGAACGTCCTGGATGATCAGCGTCGAAAAGCGGCGACTGAGATCGATGTAGTCGGCGCTGGAGCGATGGCCGCGGCACAGGGTGTCGAAGTCGAACCATGCCACCGAGCCGGCGCGCTGCCGGGGCTGGATCCGGCGTCCGCGGATATCCAGCGGCGCTTGTGAGATCGACTCGCCGGCTGCCAGGGCCTGGAACTCGGCATCCAGTTCGGCCAGGCTCTCCGCGCTTTGCGGGGCCAGCCAGGTTGGATGGCGCACCAGCTCGCGCAGGCGGTAGTCCTCGGCCGAATCCAGCGTGACGACTTCGCAGTGCTGGCGGATGGCCTGGATCGCCGGGACGAAGCGGGCGCGCTGCAGTCCCTCGGCGTAGAGATCTTCCGGCGCGGTGTTGGAGGTGGCCACCATGGTCAGGCCGCGCGCAAACAGGGCCTGCAACAACTCGCCCAGGATCATGGCGTCGCCAATGTCGCTGACGTGGAATTCGTCGAAACAGAGCACGCGGTACTGCGCGGCCATGTCCGAGGCGATTTGCCTGAGCGGGTCGCGCCGGCCCTCCAGGTCCTTGAGGCGGCCATGCGCCTGGTCCATGAAGCGATGAAAGTGCAGGCGTTTGACCGGGACATCAGCGGCGCGCAGGCTGTCGGCGAACAGGTCCATGATCATGGTCTTGCCGCGGCCGACCGGGCCGTGCAGGTAGATGCCCGTCACCGGGGTCCTGTCGCGGCGCAGGCGGGCGAACAGGCGCCGGCGTGGCCCGGCCAGCCGTTCGAACAGATCCTGCAGGCGTTCCAGCGCGTGCCGCTGGCGCGAATCTTCCTGCAGCCGTGATTCTTCGACCAGTGCCTGCCAGCGAACCAGGGGGCCGTGTGCGGTCTGATCCATGATGCTGCCGAACGCCCGTTCAGGGCAGGCTGGACTGCACGTGGTTCTTGATCAGTCCGCGCAGGTCCATCAGGCGACGGTGGAAGAAATGGTCGGCGCCTTCCATGATGATCAGGTTGGGCGGCTGGTCCAGAGCATCGGCCCATTGCTGTACCGCGGTGGCCGAAACCACATCGTCTTCGTCGCCTTGAACCACCAGCCACGGGCAATTGGGCGGCAGCAGGTGTTCGAAGCCGTAGCGCTCGACCGGCGGGGCGATCGTGATCATCTGCCGCACGGGCAGGTCCTGAGCCGCCTTGAGGGTCACGAAGGCGCCGAACGAGAAACCGGCCAGCCACAGGTCGTCCGAGGGGCGGGTCTTCTGCACCCACTCGGCCACCGCCATCAGGTCTTCGATCTCGCCCTGGCCTTCGTCGTATTCGCCCTCGCTCTCCCCGGCGCCGCGGAAGTTGAAACGCACGGTGTTGAGACCGAGCTCGCGCACGGCGCGCTCGATGATGGTGACCACCTTGTTGCGCATGGTCCCGCCGTGCATGGGGTGCGGATGGCAGATCACCACGGTGGCCGGGCGCTTGAGCTCCGGCTCGGGCACATCGATCAGGCACTCCAGCTTCCCGGCCGGACCGGTCAGGAAGATTTCGGAAGTGTCAGTTGGAAATTGCTGCGGATCCAGCACGATTGGCGGTTCCCGGCGCTCGCGCGCCCTCCCAGGAGGCAGGCGCCATCATAACGCAGATGTTTGGGTAATCGTTCGAGTCGGACGCCCCGCCTACTGGAGCATGTCGACCATGAAGGCCACCGAGACTTCGATCTGCTCGTCGGTGAGATCCATGCGACCGCCCCGGGGCGGCATGGCGCCGATGCCGTTGATGGCGTTGGCGACCAGGGTGTCCATGCCCTGCTCGAGCCGTCCGACCCAGTCGCTGGCGACCATCAGCGGCGCGCCAGCGGCGCCGGAGACGTGGCAGGACGCACAGGCGCGTTCGTAGATCAGTTCGCCGTCCAGCGAGCCGTCAAACGCCGCCGTGACGGTTCGTTCCGCAGCGGCGGCTTCGCGCGCGGCCTGCGCCGCGGCCCGGCCCGTTTCGCCGGCAAACACGCCGCCGACGGGTGCCAGGCGCTGCTCGCGGGCGACTTCCCGGGCCGGCGGTTCGGGCCGATACAGGGTGTTATGCAGGGCAATCGACAGAAAGAGGATGACCGCCGCGAAGATGGCCAGGAGCACAAGCACCAGGCTGAATCGCTTCATGAAAAGTTGGTCGTCTGCTGCTGACACGCTGTCGATTCCTGTTGATCTGGGTGGATGCGAAGGTATGGCCTGACCGCCCTCCTTCGACAGGCCAGCGATTATAGCCCAGCATCATTGGCGGCGACAGTATGCGGCCGCACGCCGGCCGTTGCGGCTGGACGGGCAGCCATGGCAGCTCATCTTTCGCCGCGACGTGGAAAGGGCTTCGAGCGCTTTCGGTCGGGCAACAGGACCCCGTCCCACCTGCTACCCTGTGGCCCGGCCGGTCGGAGTTCGACGGCCGGTCGTGGGGCGAGAGCCGGACCATCACCAGCTGGAGTTTATGGACACTGCGCAAGCCGCCATCCTGGCCCTGATCCAGGGCCTGACCGAGTTTCTGCCGATTTCCAGCCAGGCTCACCTGGTGCTGTACTCGCTGTTCACCGGTCAGGACTACCAGGGCCTGGATTTCGACATCCTGCTCCACGCCGGGTCGCTGGTGGCCGTGGTGACCTATTTCCGGCGCGAACTCTGGACCATGGCGCGCGACTGGCTTGGCGCGCTGGGCGGGGGCGAGCGCACGGCCGACTCGCGCCTGGCCTGGTGGATCATCATCGGCACGATTCCGGCCGGCGTGCTCGGCTTGTGGCTGAAGGACCTGGCCGAGGTGGCGCTGCGCAGTCCGTTGATCATGGGCTCGGCCCTGATCGGTTTCGGCCTGCTGCTGGGCTGGGCCGACTGGCGCCACCGCGGCGAACGCGACGAGTACAGCCTGACGCTGAAAGACGTGCTGATCATCGGTTTCGCCCAGGCCCTGGCGCTGATTCCAGGCACTTCGCGCTCCGGCATCACCATCACCGCGGCGCTGTTTCTCGGCATGAGCCGCGAAGCCGCCGCCCGGTTTTCCTTTCTGCTGTCGGTGCCGATCATCGCCGCGGCCGGTCTGCTTGGCACGCGCGAACTGCTCAACGGCGGTATGCAGACCGCTCCCGAAGCGCTGCTGGTCGGCTTCACGGTGGCCCTGGTCAGCACGTATGCCTGCATCCACTACTTCCTGGCTTTCATTCGGCGCATCGGCATGCAGCCTTTCGTCGCCTACCGGATCATCCTCGGGCTGGTCCTGCTGTCGTTTTTCGTGCCCTGGGGCGGATGAGGTGACATGGGTGGTCTCAACCGAGTCTTGACGGCCATCGTTGCCGGACTGGCGCTGTCGGTCGTTCTGGCCGAAGCGGCGCTGGGGCTGTTCCAGTTTTCCTCCGGGCGCGGCCCAATCCTGCAAACGCTGGCCGCCGGCGGCGCCATGGACCGGCACGGGCTGCTGTTATTGCTCGGACTGATCTGGCTGCTGGCCGGCGCTGCCGGTGGCGCCATGAGTGCCGGCTTGAGCCGCTGTCCCTGGCTCGCGCTGCCGGTCGGGCTGGCCCTGGGGCTGCCGCTGGCCTTTACCGCGCTGGTCGGCATGCAGCCAATGGGCTGGGTGCTGGCGCTGGGTCTGACGTCCGTACTGGGCGCCCTGATCGCCGCGCAAGCCGTCGATTATCTGCAGCGACTCGACGCCGACGGCTAGCCGCGCAAGCCCGGTGGAACTTGGCGGGGCTTGCGAATCCGTCCGGCAATCCTCTGCTTTCTGAACTTGTTCCGTCTCGCGTGATGGCCGCTTCTTGGTCAAACCGTCACCGCATTGCCGCGGAAGATGCGGGCCAGGTAGCGGCTCTGCGTGGGACTGACGGCGGGCACGCAGCACAGCAGCACGGCCTGGACCATGCGCTCCATCTCCTCGGCCATTTCCTGGTCGTTGCTGGGCTCCTCCGTGCGCGCACGGCGGGTCAGCTGGACCTGGTTGACGGCCGGTTCGGTCGGCAGGCGCTCGCCCTCCACGCCCAGGGTCACGGTAAAGGCATGCAGCGAATTCTTGATGAACAGGGCCAGCGCGAACTCCTCGCGGGTGGAGGCGCGCGAGGTCTCCGGCGTGACCAGCACGATCTGGCAGCGCGGCATCAGCGCGCACTTGCGCGCGATGCGGAAGTGATGGGTCAGCTGCTGATCCAGCAGGCGGGCGAAGGCGTCGCGCGACAGCACGCGGTTCCAGTCGCCGCCGGCCTCGGCGGCCAGGGGATTGAGGGGCAGGCGGGCGAACGGGGTGCTGACCACGGCGTCGATGCGCCCGGTTCTGGCCCGCACCGCATCGAGGCCCTTTTCCAGCGCTTCGCCGATTGCCTCCACCGCAATGGCGCTGTCGGCGGTCGGGGCATCAATCGCTGCAGCAATCGCCTCGGCGGTCTCGGTCGTGCGCGTCAGCACGCTCAGGGAGGCCACGTTTTGCGCCAATACACCGTGGGCGATGGCCACCAGTTCGTCCTGCAGGGCCTCGCCAATGACCACCACGTGCCGTCCGGCCAGCTGGGCCAGGTCTTCGGCACCCGGCCTGAGCATCATCTCGCCCTCGGTCACCGAGCGATCGAACTTGAGCCCGCCCGACGGGTGGAAGGTCTCGCCGCTGACGATTTCATCGGCCAGGCTGAACACGGTCGACAGCGCCACCTGCTCGTCGGTCGGCATTTTGTGCAGGTGCAGGCGGTTGAGAATGCCAGCCTCGACCTGCTGGGCGGTGCGCTCGATATCGCGCGGGTCGAAGAAATCGCCGTCCGGCGGCGGAGCAAAGGTCTTAAGAAAGCCATCGGCCTGGGTCTGCTCGATGGCGCCGCCCAGCAGCAGCCGGTTCATCAGCTTTTCGGCCAGTGGGCGCGACATCAGGTAGCGGGTGGCGGCGGCCTCGGCCCGGCCTTCGCCGACCTGAGCGGCCAGCCGCCGCAGCGCTGCCGGCGCCGTGTCCCAGGCGCGCAAGTCCGCTGCGGTATTGGCTGCCAGACGTTGCAGGATTTCCGCCCCATCTGCCCCTGCATCGAGGCTGGCCAGCACGGCCTGGTGCACCCGGTTCAGGCGCTTGTTTTCCAGGATCAGCCGGCCGCGCCGGGCAAACAGCCCGGGCGCGCCGCCCAGGCCGCGCAGGCGCGCCCCGTCCACCGGCCCCGGCGCCATGGCGTTGATCTGGATCTCCGGGCCCATATGGCGCGAAAGAATCTCGGCCATGGCGCGCTGGCCGGCTTTGGACACCGCATAGTCGGCGCGGTTGGGGTAGGCCACGGCGAGGTATTTCTCGCCGCCGAAATAGCTCGACACGTTGAGAATGCGGCCCGAGCCCTGCTGCTTCATCAGCGGCGCGTACTTGCGGATCAGTGACCAGTTCGAGGTCAGGTTCGCTTCCAGGGTGCGGTTCCAGGCTTCCAGCGTCATGTCCACCACCATCTCCTCGGCGCCCGAGATGCCGGCATTGTTGATCAGGTAGTCGACCTGGCCGAAGACCTCGATGGAATGCTCGAACAGCTGCTGCAGCTGATCCTCGCTGCCGACGTCGATGCCGGCCAGGATGCGCACGCGGTCCTCGCA
>SKKM01000190.1 GCA_007121485.1 Wenzhouxiangella sp.
AGTGATAAGCCGAGATCCACTTGTAGATCGTACGTCGGTTGATCCCGATACCAGCTGCAACCTCTTCCGGGCTCTCCCCGGCAGCAATCCGCTCAATGGCCGATCGCCGCAGCCGTTCCTGCGCCTTGGGCGGCAACTTGCGTGCATCAATCTTGCTTCGTCCCGTCATGCCCGCTAGTATAACCTATGAGGCTTTACTTATGCAGGTATTAATATATGCCGGTCAACATGAGCTGAAAAACGGCGACGCCGATTGCCACTACGCCAAGCTTGAATGGCACTCTTGCGTGATCTTCCGGGTGGCTCCAAAAATAAAGAAATCTTGAAATGGGCGGAAAATTGGCTCGGAACAATACTTTCTCACCTTTGGAGGTGATTCCGACTTGTTGTCGAGCTGACGGTGCCAGTAAGCATGAGTTTTAGCCGGCGCCAAACGAGCGGCCGTCTCGAAAAAGCAGGCGGACTTTTCGAACCGAACCATAATCCGCACAATTCGCTACCGTCACAACCCCGCGGCGCCATGGCCGTGCCCCCATCATCGAAGCCAAAGTGCCGGCCAAAAAGCTTTTCATACTGGCAAAAATGCAGCCCAACTTCATCACTTTTGACGGTATGACTTTGCTCCGCTGAAGGATACTTTACAGTAACCTCAACCTAGTACCTCATGACATGACTTTTACAAAGCATTCCCAGCGAACGGGCGTGCCTGATTTCACTGCCACCTTAGTCTGCTTGCCAAGTACGGCATCAAGGTGTTTGGGTGCAAGCCCGTACCCCGGACGCACGCTTCGAATATCATCGATACCGATCGTATGACCTCGCTCTAGATCTCTTACGAAATACAGCGACCTTCTGAATTTCAGATTGCCTTGCTCGCTGGCTTTTCGTTCGTAATTCGGAGCACCCAGTGCAGACCATGCAGTCCTGGCGTCCCGGCACAGATTGGCCAGATCGGCAGGCTCCAGCGAGAAGCTGTCATCTGGTCCGCCGCCTTTTCGATCCAGCGTGATGTGCTTTTCGATAATCGAGGCACCAAGGGCAACGCTGGCGATTGCCGTTGCGTTGTCCAGAGTGTGATCTGAGAGGCCGACGACTGTACCATAGCGCTCGATCATGTCAGGTATGGTTCTGAGATTATAGTCTTTTGCTGGTGCTGGATAGCCTGAGACGCAATGTAGCAGGGCGATCTGAGTGCAGCCTGCGTCGCGAGCTGCTCCCAGTGCCTCCTCGATTTCCTCGGCGTTGGCCATGCCGGTCGAGATGATCATGGGTTTGCCGGTGCTGGCGACGTACCGGATCAGCGGCAGGTCGATCGCTTCAAAGGACGCGATTTTGTACGCGGGCGCGTCGAGATCTTCGAGCAGGTCCACGGCGGTGTTGTCGAAGGGGGAGCTGAAGATCGTGATTCCGACCTTTCGAGCATAGTCGAAAAGCGGCTTGTGCCAATCCCAGGGCAGATGGGCCTGCTGATAGAGCCGATACAATGTTTTTCCATCCCAGAGCCCCCCATGAATGCGAAATTCCTCAGAATCCATGTCAAGCGTGATGGTATCGGCAGTATATGTTTGCAGTTTGACTGCGCCAGCGCCACATCGCCGAGCCATATCAATGGTTTTGAATGCGCGTTCCAACGAGCCATTATGATTTGCCGAGAGTTCCGCGATAATATAGGGCGGCGAATCAGCCGCGATACGGCGCCCGTCAATTGAAATCCATTGCATCATTCATCCAGTCGCTTGGCGATAAATCAACTCGTTTGCGGTAGCTTCTTCCGCAAACCCCAACGCACGAAATACTTTTTGTGACGCATCGTTTCCAGGCTTCACTCGGCCGAAAATTGTATCGGATGGATGCGTGGTCCGAAAGCTCCGGAGACCGGCAGCAAGCAGCGAAGTCCCCATGCCACGCCCGCGGCAGCGTGAGTCCATCGAATAGTGGACTTCCCACTGCTCCTGATCACGATCAAAGCGGACCTGGCCTAGCGGGAAACCGTCATCGGTTTCCACTATTTGTAGCCGGCAGTTTTCCAAATCTCGCAGTCGCTTACGGAACCAAGCTCGGTGCGTGACTGGGTCGATTGTTTCGGTTGTAAACGCATTACGGCGAACCAACGGATCGTTGGCCCAGCGAAGAATCAGCGCCTCGTCATCCAGCCGCGCCAGTCGGGCTCTTAGCGGTGTTTCGGGGCTAAGCAAGAGGACGCTGCAGACTCGGTCGGCACCTAGGCCATCGGCAAACTGCTGGCATTTCTCCGACCAGGCAGACGGGAGGTCTTTATCGAAAATAGTCGCCAAATCATTCGCGATAGATTGTTCGCTTGCCTCACTCGCATGGCCCAACCACTGGACCAAGCCTTGTTGATGCAGTTCCTCAGCAATCGGCTTCTGGTTCTCGGCAATCGTAATGACCAGCGTCGGCAAGCCGAGACAGCAACGCTCCCAGGATGTCGCTCCACCAGCGCCGATGGCGAGGTCAGCCCGGACCATGAGGGGCGCGAGGGACGGTAGATGACTGTGCAGGGTAACCTGCCCCTTGCCTTGTGCTTGGGCCTGGATGGAATCGGCATGGGGGCTGTTTGGATTGATCACCACGTCCAGCGCGATATCCTGCCGTCCCAAGGACAGACATGCGGCGAGGGCACGGCCGGTTTGGTTATCGCGGTCGGCTCCGCCGAAATAGATCAGTACGCGGCTCACCGGGCCTTCGCGGGGCGGTATACGTGGGTGCAACTCCGCGTATTCCGGTTGCAGCAAAGCATACTGGGGTCCAAGCAGTCGGCCACAATGATGTGGAACCTTGCCGTCGTAGCGACGTTCCATGTCCGCCACCAGATTCTGATCCAGCAGCAGGTCGCAATCATGTATGCGATCAGCGAGATCATCAATCACCAGCAGCTTGCAGCAATTTGGCCGCATCGCGGCTTCCCATCGCGCATCAAGCGCGTAGTGGTCCACTACCAGCCAGTCGACCTTGACGCCACCCAAGGCTGCCCTTGCGGCTTCGGCATCGGTCCGCCAGTCCGCTCCAAGCCATTCCGCGTGAGCCAGGTCAGACTGCACGGCTTTTGGCGGATAACCGCGTTCGCTGGATTCACCCGGCAGCGCCACCGCCTCGAAGCCTTGCTCACGGATCAGATGCAGCAAATTTCCCGGATGCTCGCGGCAGATGAAGCGGCAATCCGCGCCCCGCTCTCGCAGGGCGTTGGCCAGGGTCAGGCAGCGCATGACGTGGCCGGTGCCGATCTGCAGTGAGGCATCGGTTCGGAAGGCGAACTTCATCTGCTTTGACTCTTGCCAATTCGGAGCGCCTTGAACATCCACTCAGCGCGCTCCCAGTCCTCTTCCGTGTCGATGTCCTGAACACGATACCGGGGGATTTCTACGGCTACAGCCGCAGTGGACAGCAGGGGCTTTCCAGACAACCACGCCTCGGCAGTGCCCCAGTAAAACTGGCCGGCATCATGGTAGGCCGGCTCAAGGTCCTGCGAGCGCGTGTTCATGTGCTCGGGGTTGAACATCTCAACGCCTTTGGAAGGGACGATTCGCAACGCGCGCTGAATCGGAAACGGGAAACTGGTTATCGAAAACGCGTAATCCGCGCGTGACTCCTCGAGAACGGCCAGACCGCGCTGGATATCCGCGGGAAGCAGGAACGGTGCCGTTGCATACAGGCAACACGCGACGGAAGGATGCCCCCGATGCTGTTTGTACCACTGAACGGCGTGACGGATTACCGGAACGGTGCCGGTGTAATCATCAGCGAGTTCTGCCGGACGAATGAACGGCGTTGCCGCGCCCCAGTTGCGCGAAACCGCGGCAACTTCTTCATCGTCAGTCGAGACAATGATTTCATCGAAGCAACCACTGCTGCTTGCCGCCTCGATGGTCCAGGCCAGCATGGGCCTGCCGCAGAAATCCCGGAGATTCTTTCCCGGTATACGTTTGCTACCGCCGCGCGCCGGAATTATGGCGATCGTCGTCACGCAAGACACTCGCGGAGCAATCGGACGACTTGGTCCTGAGATTCCTCCGTCAGCTTCGGAAACATAGGCAAGCTGATGGCGTCCCGCCCGTAGGCTTCAGCCTCCGGGAACAGGCCGGGCTCAAACCCCAGTGCTCGGTAGTAGGGCTGCAGATGAACCGGCATGTAGTGCAGGTTGACGCCGATGCCGCCCTCGCGCAGGGCTTCGAATACCTCCCGATGGCTGCGCTTTATCCGATCCAACTGCAGTCGGATCGGGTAGAGGTGCCATGAGGAGTAAGCATCTGCAATCACTGTGGGGCAGTGGATGGGCAAATTCGCCAGGAGCTGGTCGTAGCGCTTGGCCAGTTCATTACGCCGCGCCACGAACTCATCCAACCGCTGAATCTGGCTGGTGCCGAGCGCGGCCTGGAGGTCGGTCATGCGGTAGTTGTAGCCAAGCTCCAGTTGCTCGTAGTACCAAGGCCCAGCCGGTTCGTTGACCATCTGGGCCGGGTCGCGGGTGATGCCGTGGGTGCGCAGGCGGGCCATGCGCTCGAACAGATCGGCATTGTTGGTCAGGGCCATGCCGCCTTCGGCGGTGGTGATGATCTTGACCGGGTGGAAGCTGAAGACGACGATATCGCTGTAGCGGCAGCTGCCGACCGGATCATCGCGGTAGCGGCCGCCGATGGCGTGGCTGGCATCTTCGATGATAGTGAAACCATATTCCTGCGCTAGCGCATGGATGGCTGCCATGTCACAGGACTGTCCGCAGAGGTGAACCGGGATGACGACTTTGGGCAGGCGGTTCTGCTTTTCAGCGTGCGCCAGTTTGTCGGCGAGCTTCTGTGGGCAGAGATTCCAGTTGTTCGGGTCGATATCGACGAAGTCGACTTCCGCGCCGCAGTAGCGGGCGCAGTTGGCGCTAGCGACAAAGGAGTTGGGGCTGGTCCAGACCATGTCACCGGGGCCTACATCCAGTGCCATGCAGGCGATATGCAGTGCGCTGGTCGCGCTGTTGACCGCAATGGCATGTGCGGCACCCGTGTAACTGGCGACTTGCTGCTCGAACTCAGGCACCTTGGGACCCTGGGTGAGGAAGTCTGAGCGCAGCACGTCGACGACAGCGTCAATGTCGTCCTGGCTGATGTCTTGACGGCCGTAGGGAATCATGGTCAGACTTGGAAATCCGGATCCACGTGCTGGCGGATCAATTCGCGCAGCTGCTCGACGGTGAGGAAGTCGGGATTGGTGCCGCTGTTGTAGGCAAAACCAGGTTGGACTGCCTTGCAGCTGTTGCTGGCACAGTAGTCGCGCTTACTGATGTCGCCGGCCATGGGCAGGATGGCGAAGTATTTTCCGAGGTCGACGGTATTGTAGCTATCGCTGGCGGTGATCATTTCCTCGTGGATCTTTTCGCCCGGGCGAATTCCGACGATGGGCTTTTCGCATTCCGGCCCGATAGCTTCGGCCACATCGGTGATGCGGTAGCTCGGGATCTTGGGAACGAACAGCTCGCCGCCCTGAGCGTTTTCCAGCGCCCAGAGAACCATGTCAACGCCCTCCTGCAGGCTAATATTGAAACGGGTCATGGTTGGATCAGTGATGGGCAGGACGCCAGTCTTGCGGCGTTCAAGGAAGAAAGGGATCACCGAACCGCGGCTGCCCATGACATTGCCGTAGCGGACGACAGAAAGCTTGATATCCCGATGTCCCTTGACGTTATTGGCGGCCGTAAACAGCTTGTCGGAACATAGTTTCGTAGCACCATACAAGTTGATCGGTGCCGCGGCCTTGTCCGTTGACAGCGCGACAACTCGACTGACGCCGACATCGAAACAGGCCTCGATGACGTTCTGCGCGCCCATGATATTGGTCTTGATGGCCTCAAAGGGATTGTATTCAGCAGCGGGAACCTGCTTTAGGGCAGCTGCGTGCACAACGGTATCAATGCCTTCCATCGCGCGCTTGACTCGATCGCCGTCGCGCACATCGCCGATGAAGTAGCGAATGAACGGGAATTCCTCCATGCTGAACATTTGCGACATCTCGAACTGCTTGAGTTCGTCTCTGGAGAAGATAACAAGCCTTTCGATATTTGGAAAGCGCGACACTACGGTTTTTACGAATGCCTTCCCGAACGAACCGGTACCGCCGGTCACCAGAATTGACTTTCCCATTACCATTATCAAATCCTTTACAAATTGGCCTACATAATCAACCAAGATGATTGGCTACCCACCCTATTTTTAGGAAGGACGTTCGTTTCCCAGACCCTCACCTCGAGTGCTCTTTAAAAACTCTTGCCGCAAACCCTGTCGGTAACCCGAATTTTTCGCGCCCTTCCAGATGCACTTGGCGCATGCCGTGCTTAGTAAAAATCCTTTCATAGTTACGGGCAAAATGTCGCTCGCCCGAGCGGAGTTCATCCTCAACCGTAATGATAGAACGGGCGATCCGCGCCATATGAGCAAATATCCATTCGGATTCGTAATGGAGATGCTCTAGAACAGCCATGGTAAAAACACACTCAAATGAGTTGTCCGCAAAGCCACCAATAATATCTTCGACTGCGCCAACGTGGATATTGATATCTGAAAGTTCTGGGAAACTCTCGCGGAGCATGGCGACCGCAGTCGGGCTAATTTCTATACCCTCTAGATTGGTAAAGCCAGCTGCATGCAGGTAGTGCAAATTGCGTCCCGCATTAGCGCCTATCTCAAGTATCGTCCCTGAACCTACGTATTGTTGAACCAGTTCCACTAGCCGCACGCTTCGCTTTTTATCTACGGCAGTGTAACCCAAGGGTGCTTGCTGACTACTTCGCCAGTATTCATGGAGCTCCTCTCTGGATTTATGCAGACGCTCATTATCGGTTGCTATATCACTAAAAGCGCCTCCCTTAGGTCTCCATGAATCGGAAACAATAGAGACGGTATCACCTTCTTTCTTGGATGCGGCGCCCGGCTCTCCGTAGGCATTCGACCCAAGATACACCATGTCCGCAGCAACACGTTGAGCCATCTCCTTAACGCTGTGCGACCCCGTTTTGGCTGCGAGTGTTATCAACTGTCGGGCTGCCATGGGGTGAAGCATGAGCTCCATGTCGGCTGCCGGGTCGCTGACGGAAAGGGCAGAACGAAAACACCTCAAGACTCTATGATCTGAGTGTCCGGTTAGGGCGGCAATGCGGCCCAGCGTGTTGCTGGCTCCACCAATCAGAATGCGGGCGACGGCTTCGCGGTTAAGGCCGGCTTCGATGGCGCTGTCGATCAAGGCGCGTGCGCGCGCCCTGGCCTGCTCTCCGCCCTTTTGCAGATGCCCGGCGGCGGCCAGCAGTTGCAACTCGGCCGCAGCGGGGTTGTGTTCTAGTTCGTGATCGTCCAGATCGGCCAGCTTTTCCCAGTCGCCCAGTTGCAATTGCAGGC
>SKKM01000219.1 GCA_007121485.1 Wenzhouxiangella sp.
CGGGCCCGCGCCGCCGGGTCGACGGCCTGCTGCTGCGGCTGCCGCTGCTGGGGCGCCTGGTCCGCGCACGCCAGACCGCCAGCTTCACCCGGACCCTGGCCATCCTGGTCTCCAGCGCCGTGCCGCTGGTCGAGGCGCTCAAGGTCTCGGCCGGGGTGGTCGGCAACCGGGTGGTGCGGGCCGATATCGAGCGCGTGGCCGCCCAGGTGCGCGAGGGCGTGTCGCTGTCGCGCGCGCTGAATGATGCCGACTGGCTGCCGCCGGTGGCGCGTCGCCTGATCAGCGGCGGCGAACGCAGCGGCGAGCTTGCGCCCATGCTGGACCACACCGCCGCGATCCAGGAGCGCGAACTCAACGCCGCCACCACCGTGCTGCTGGCGGTGCTGCAGCCGCTGCTGATCCTGCTGGTCGGCCTGATGGTGCTCTACATCGTGCTGGCCATCATGCTGCCCATCCTGAGCATGAGCCAGCTTCTGGCATGATCAGCTTCGAGCACGTGGCCAAGCGCTACCCGGGCGGCATGCAGGCCCTGAGCGATGTGACCTTCCATGTCAATGCCGGTGAACTGGTGTTCATCACCGGCCACTCCGGCGCCGGCAAGTCGACCCTGCTCAAGCTCATTGCCCTTTTGGAGCGGCCCAGCCGCGGCCAGGTGCTGTTCGACGGGCGCAACGTCGGCAAGCTGGCGCGGCGGCAGATTCCCTACCTGCGCCGGCGCATCGGCGTGATCTTCCAGGATCATCGCCTGCTGAGCGACAAGCGCGTGTTCGACAACGTCGCCCTGCCGCTGCTGATCGCCGGCCTGCCGTTTGCCGAAATCCAGCGCCGCGTGCGTGCTGCCCTCGACAAGGTCGGCCTGCTCGACAAGGAAAAGCTCTACCCCCCGATGCTGTCGGGCGGCGAGCAGCAGCGCGTCGGCATCGCCCGGGCCATCATCGGGCGGCCCCCGGTGGTGCTGGCCGACGAGCCCACCGGCAACCTCGATCCGGCACTGTCGGCCGAGATCATGAACTACTTCCTGCGTCTGAACGAAGCGGGGGTCACGGTGCTGATCGCCAGCCACGACCTGGAGCTGATCCGCAGCCTGCGCCGGCGGGTACTGGTGCTGTCGCGCGGCGAGATCATCGATGATCTTCCGGCGCGGGCGCGGGTGGATGCGCCCGAGGGGCAGCCGCCGGAGCAGCCGGGGCAGGGGGCGCTGTGGTGAGCGCTCGCAGCCCGGTATCCGGACGCGAGACCGCCGGCGGCACCGCCGCGCTGCGCGCCTGGTCGCGCCGCCATGCCTTCAGCCTGCTGTCCTCGCTGGGCACCATCGCCCGTCATCCGCTGGCCTCGCTGATGACCTTCGGCGTGCTGGCCTTTGCCCTGGCCTTGCCGCTGGCGCTGCACGTCACGCTGACCAACGTGGAGCGCCTGGGCCAGCAGTGGGAGCGCCTGGACACCTTGTCGGTGTTCCTGCACCCAGGCCTGGAAACGCCGGAAGTCGATCGCCTGGTCTCGCGCCTGAGCGCATGGCCGCAGGTGCTGGCGGTCGATCCGGTCAGCCCGGACCAGGGCCTGGCCGAGCTGTCCCTGCAGCTGGGCCTGAGCGACGCCGGGGGCTTGCTGGCCGACAACCCGCTGCCCTGGGTGCTCGAGGTGACGCCGGCGCCGGGTTTTCAGCGCGAGGCCTTGCTGGCACGCCTGCACGAAGAAGACGGCGTGAGCAGCGTGGTGGTCGACCTGCAGTGGCTGGAGCGCCTGGATGCCATGGCCGAGGTGCTGTCGCGGCTGGTCAACTTGCTGGCCGTGCTGCTGGCCCTGGGCGTGGCGGTCATCATCGGCAACACCATCCGTCTGGACATCCAGAATCGCAGCGAGGAAATCGAGGTCATGGCCCTGGTCGGCGCCACACCGGCATTCATCCGCCGGCCTTTCCTCTACACCGGCCTCTGGTACGGCCTGATCGGCGGCATCCTGGCCTGGCTGCTGGTCACCGCCGCGCTGTTGGCGCTGGACGAGCCTTTCCGCAACTTGAGCCGCACCTATGCCGAAACCGCCGGTCTGCTGCACCCGGGCCGCGAGGTGCTGGCCCTGGTCGTCGGCGGCAGCGGCCTGTTCGGGCTGATCGGGTCGTGGCTGGTGGTCGGGCAACACCTGCGACGGATTGATCCCTGACGCGAACTGCGCGGACTCTGGCGCTGTAGCCCGCGGCGGGGTTTTTCAGAATTCGCAGACCCCCTCAGGAAAGATCGCCTCCAGGCGCTGGCGTTGCCCGGCATCGGGCGCCCAGTCGCCGTACATGCCGCCTGCGATGGCGCTGGCCACAGGAATCAGCCGGCACTGGAAGACGTCGTCGGTGAAGGGGCCACCGGCCTCTATGCGTGAATTGCTGAACAGCGGAAAGCGCTGGGTGCACGGACCTGGCGGGTGATCGTCGAGAATGCCGGCCCAGGCGTCGGGGCCGGCGGCGATCAGCTGACCGTCGGGTTCGAAGCAGGCGTCCTGATCCAGTCCTGCGCCCAGATCATGGCCGGAAGCGTGCCCCAGTTTGGCCGCGATCACGTCCAGCGCCAGGTGGCTGATCTCTTCTATGGAAGGGGCGACGCCGTCGGGATTGCTGTCGACAAACCAGATGCGGTGGCTGTCCGCATGGCCTTGTGCGTTCAGCATGCGGGCGCGCGCGACGAAGGAGGCGCGCGCGTGGTGCATGTCCAGCACCGGCTCGAGGTAATCGCGCAGGTCGATGATGGGAATCTGCCGGGCCAGCTTTCCATGGAACACCATGCCCGAAGCCAGGATCGCTTCGACCGCGGCCGGATCGGCGGCGGCTCTGGCCGCCGGCTGTTCGGGCCCGGCGGCCCGCCAGGCGTTGCGTCCGGAATACGGATCGAACAGTTCTTCAAAGGAAAAACTGCCGGACAGCAGAGCGACGATCACGCGCCAACGCGGCCAGCCGTGATCGGCGGCCAGCGTGCCCACCAGGTCACGCGGCCAGGTAAAGGGCAGCACTTCGGGCCGCCACAGCCGCGGCGGCTTCCAGCCGCCGACATGATGATTGACGTCGAGAAACTGCTTCGGCGTGATCCTGCCGTCGCGCAGTGCGCGCAGGCCGTATTGCACGCCGACGTTGTCCCAGGGCACCCGGGCGAATCCGGTGTCCGGATCGCGCCCGTAGGCCTCAACAGCGTCGCTGAAGTGGCTGCGCTCGATTTGATCCACTTGCTCACCCAGCAGGTGCCAGTTGCGCTCGGCGCCGAAATGGGGATTGAAGGCCAGCGGCAGCAGTCCCAGCCAGCTTTCCATGCACTCGCTGGAGCCGGTCGGTGCCGGATAATCGATGCCGAGCAGGCGCACGATGCGGCTGATGCGAATCTGGCGCTCGGCGTTGCGGCCGATGTGGCCGTCGATGGCATTCAGCCCTTGCAGCCACTGTCTCCGGTCCCAGCGCCGCCAGAATTCCGGATCGGCGACCTCGCGGTTCATGACCCGGTCGAGCAGGGCGCAGTCGCCCAGGTGAATGATCTGGGTGGCCATGTCCGGATAGCTGCGCTGCGGTACGGCGGCGTCGAGCAGGCCGGGATGGTTCTGCGCAATCAGGTATTGCTGCACGGCACCGCCGGATCCGCCCATGCCGACCGTATACAGCGGCTCGCCGTGGCGCTGGACGAAGCGCGCCTTGACCCGCTCGGCCGTGCGTCCGGCGAGAAGCACGTTGTAGTGATCGCCGGTGCGGTTGCCGGTGGAATGGACCACGGCATAGCCGCGCGCCAGACGGTCGGGACGCCCGAAGATGCCGCGCGAGGAAAAGCGCCCCTGCGTATGCCCAATCCCGACCCCGCCCTGGAACTGGTACAGCAGCCGGCCGTTCCACAGCGACTGGTCCGGTTGCAGCGGGTCGCCGTGCAGGACTTCCTCGACCGGTACCAGCATCGAAATCGAGTAGATGAAGCGGTTGATGACGCCGCGCTCGTGGCGGATCAGGTACGGCACTTCCCGGCCGTCGGTCAGCGTCGTGGTCGCAATCGAGGTGTTGCCGACCAGCGCCTGGATCACCCCCAGGCCGTCGCCGCCCGGCGGTGCCTGATCATGGGCGCGCACCAGATGCAGGCCGCCTCGCTTATCGACCGCGTAGTACCAGAAGCGGCTTTCGGCCAGACAGTCGCGGCTGTAGCCGGTCGGCTCGCCCGATTTATCGAACACGGGAGTGCCCAGGCCTTCGTGATTATCGACGATGAGTTCCAGGCCAAAGTCCTGCGCGGTGCAGGCGAAGGGCTGTTGGCGATCCGGTTCCAGCTGGAATCGCTGATCCAGTTCGACGACTGCAGCGCTTGCGGGTAACGAAAGGGCGAGCAGGAAGGACAGATTCAATAACCGCATGCCGCTTCTGAGACTCGGCCAGCTGTGGAAGTTCCGGAGCCAACTGACTTAGCCGCCCCATCCACCGCCGCCCGGTGTGCGCAAGACCAATAATGCGCCAGGATCGACATTGGCGCGATCTCGGCCACCGAGGGGTTCGGTTCGGCCATCCGGTTGCTCGATCCAGGCCTCGCCGGTCTGGCCATCACCTCCACCGTTCAAGCCATGAGGCGCCTGCTCGCGGGAGTTGGCCAGCAATGCGACGGTCATCGGCTCGAGAAAGCGGATTCGGCGCTCAGCCCCGTGGCCGCCGCGCCAGCGGCCCTGGCCGCCGGAGTCGGGGCGCACGCCGAAGCCTTCGAGCAGCACCGGAAAGCGGGTTTCGAGGATTTCCGGGTCGGTCAGGCGCGAGTTGGTCATGTGGGTGTGGACCGCATCGGCACCGTCGAAGCCTTCGCCGGCACCAGCCCCGCCGCACAGGGTTTCGTAGTGCTGGTGCTGATCGTTGCCGAAGGTCAGGTTGTTCATCGTGCCCTGGCTGTTGGCCAGCTTGCCCATGGCGGCGAGCAGGGCGTCGGTGATGACCTGGCTGGTCTCGACGTTGCCGGCGACCACGGCCGCCGGGTGCTTGGGGTTGAGCAGGCTGCCTTCGGGGATGATCAGCTCGACCGGCGCCAGGCAGCCATCGTTCAGGGGGATGTCGTCGGCGACCAGTGTTCTGAGCACGTAGAGCACGCAGGCCCGGGTGATGGCGGCCGGGGCGTTGAAGTTGTCCGGCTGCTGCGGGCTGGAGCCGGTGAAGTCGATCACCGCGCTGCGCGCTTTGCGATCCACCGTGACCCGGACTTCGATGCGCGCGCCGGTGTCCAGGGTCTTGACCCAGTGCCCGTCTTCCAGTTCGACGATGGCGCGCCGGACCTGCTCGGCGGCGTTGTCCTGGACGTGGCGCATGTAGGCCTGAACCACCTCGAGGCCGAACTGCGCCACCATGTCGGCCAGTTCCTTGAGGCCGCGCGCGTTGGCCGCGATCTGGGCGTGCAGGTCGGCGAAGTTCTGGCGCGGGTTGCGCGCCGGGTGGGCGCCGGATGTGAACAACTGCTTGAGGCGGTCCTCGTCGATCTGGCCTGAGCGGACGATGCGCGTGGGCGGGATCAGCACGCCTTCGTCGTCGATCTGCCGGCTGTGCGGCGGCATGGAGCCGGGGGTGAGGCCGCCGACATCGGCATGATGGGCGCGGCTGGCGGTGTAGAACAGCACGTTTTCATGCTCGTCGAAGTAAGGACTCACCACGGTCAGGTCGGGCAGGTGAGTGCCCCCGGAGTAGGGGTCGTTGAGCAGAAAGGCGTCGCCGGGCTGCATGTCGGCCGCGAACTCGGCGATCACCGCGCGCACGCTCTCGCCCATGGAGCCCAGGTGCACCGGCACGTGCGGCGCGTTGGCCACCAGCCGTCCTTTGCCGTCGAACAGCGCGCAGGAAAAATCCAGCCGCTCCTTGATGTTGGCCGACCAGGCGGTTTTCTGCAGCACCACGCCCATGTGCTCGGCGATGGCCATGAACAGCTTGTTGAACACCTCCAGCATCACCGGGTCGGCGCTTTGGCTGGAGATCCGGCTGGTTCCCCGTTTCTCCCGTCGCTCGAGAATCAGGTGGCCAAACTTGTTCAGCTCGGCCCGCCAGCCGGGCTCGAGCACCGTCGTGGCGTGGTCGTCGAGCAGGATGGCCGGGCCGTCGATCTGTTGGCCCGACGCCAGCTCAGCGCGCTGGTAGATCGGCGTGGCTTCCCGGCGCTTGCCGGCCATCCAGGCATCGATTTGGCCGACCGCTTCGGCCGGCGTGGCCTTCGTTTCAGTTCTTGCCTCGGTCAAGGCCTGACCGGGCGCAATGGCTTCGACCAGGCCGGACTCGGCGACGATTGCGCGGTCGCGGAGGGCAAAGCCGAATTGTTGCCGGTGCAGGTCGACAAAGGATTCGCGCATGTCCTCGATATCGCCCAGGTCGACCAGCAGCGTGGTGTCGGTGCCGGCATATTTCAGATGCAGACGTGAGCGGGTCTGAATTTGGTCGGACAACTGGCCCTGGTCGACCAGTTCGGAAATTGCCTGCTCACGGGCCTTGGTGTCGGCCTGCTCAAGGGGGCCAAGCAGGCCCTTATCCAGAATCTCGCCCAGGGGAAATTCACGCAAGGCGATGACGTCGGCCAGCCCCATGCCATAGGCCGACAAGACCCCGGCGCGCGGATGAATGAACACGGTCTCGAGCCCCAAGGCGTCGGCCACCAGGCAGGCGTGCTGGCCGCCAGCGCCGCCGAAGCAGTTGAGCGCATAGCGGGTTACGTCGTGGCCGCGCTGCACCGAAATCTTGCGAATCGCGCTGGCCATGTTGTTGACCGCGATCTGCAGGAAACCTTCGGCCACTTCCTCGATCGAGCGCTCATCGCCGGTGGCGGCCTGGATCTCGGCCCGAAGTGCTTCGAATTTTTCCCGCACGATCCCGGCGTCCAGTGGTTGGTCCGCGCTTGGACCGAACACGGCCGGGAAGAAGTCAGGCTGCAGCTTGCCCAGCATCACGTTGCAGTCGGTCACCGTCAGCGGACCGCCGCGGCGGTAGCAGGCAGGTCCCGGATTGGCGCCGGCCGAATCCGGGCCGACCCGGTAGCGGCTGCCGTCAAAGTGCAGGCAGGAGCCGCCGCCGGCCGCTACCGTGTGGATCTCCAGCATGGGCACGCGCATGCGCACGCCGGCAATCTCGGTTTCGAAACAGCGCTCCAGCTCGCCCTTGTAGTGCGAGACGTCGGTCGAGGTGCCGCCCATGTCGAAGCCGATCACGCGCTCGAACCCCGCCGCCGTCGCCGTGCCTACGCAGCCGATGATGCCGCCGGCAGGTCCCGACAGAATGGCGTCCTTGCCGGCGAAGCGGTCCGAGCCGGTCAGGCCGCCGTCGGATTTCATGAACTGCAGCCGCACGTCACCGAGCTGATCGGCGACGCGGTCGGCGTAGCGGCGCAGGATGGGCGAGAGATAGGCGTCGACCACGGTGGTATCGCCGCGGCCGACCAGGCGGATCAGCGGGCTGGCTTCGTGCGACAGGCTGACCTGGGTGAAGCCGACTTTTCGCGCAACGCGGCCGACCAGGCGCTCGTGATCCGGATAGCGGTAGCCGTGGACGAAGACCACGGCGACTGCCCGGACGCCCTGTGCGCGGAGTTTCCGGAGGGCGTCCAGGACCACGTCCTCGTCCAGAGCCTGGAGCACCTCGCCGTCGGCGCGCACGCGCTCGTCGATCTCGATGACGCTCTCGTAAAGCAGTTCGGGCCGCCGGATGTTCAGGGCGAAGATGTCGGGCCGCGCCTGGTGGCCGATGAACAGCGCATCGCGAAATCCGCGCGTGATCAGCAGGGCGGTGCGCTCGCCGCGTCGTTCCAGCAGCGCGTTGGTGGCTACGGTCGTGCCCATGCGCACATGCTCGATGTGCGCGTCCGGGATGGCCTGCTCGGGCTCGAGCCCCAGCAGGCGGCGGATGCCTTCCACGGCGGCATCATCGTAGTGCTCGGGGTTCTCGGACAACAGTTTGGCGGTGTGCAGCTCGGCGTCCGGGGCCAGCCCCACCACGTCGGTGAAGGTGCCGCCGCGGTCGATCCAGAAGCGCCAGCGCCCGTTTGGCTTGTCGCATGTGCTGTGCATGGTCACTACTTTAGGGCCAGGCGCCAGATGCCGCTTGCGTTTTCATGTACGCGCTCGTATTCTCACTCCCACAAGCTCATCCAGACCGACCGAGGGGCAGGCCCTTAGACGTCGGGGCAACCAGTGGATCTTCCACCAGGTGCCAATTCCTGCGGAGCCCAGGTGACGAACCATCGCCCGAGGGGCACCGAGAGATGAGTGTCCTGCCGGACATGTGCGTTTTTGCGTGCAAGCTCCGACCCCGACACTCTTTTTTCGGCGACAGCAGGCCTGGACCGGGCTTGCAGCGTGCTGATGTGATTTTCAGCGCTTGTCCAACCGGAATCGGAGTGTTTTTCACCATGAACAGCTTCTCGACCCAGCTATCCCCGGCCGGCCGGCCGCGTCCCTGGTCCAGCGTTGCGGCGGGCATGAGCCCGCCGGTGGAAGACGGACGGATGGTGGTGATGACCCGCGGGATGAGTCTGGACGAGGAGCGAGTAATGCTGCGCTACCGGCTGATCGGCCGCGCCGGTGCGCCGGTTCTGATCACACTGGGCGGGATCAGCGCCGACCGCTGCGTGGATCAGTGGTGGTCAGACTTCATTGGGCCGAGCCGCGCCTTCGATCCGGATCGATACCGTCTGCTCAGCGTTGACTGGATCAGCCGAACGGACGGTCGGGCGGTGCAAACCGGAGACCAGGCGATCGCGCTGGCGCGTGTTCTGGATGCGCTCGGGATCGAGCGCGTGCATGATTTCATCGGCGCCTCCTACGGCGCCATGGTCGGGCTGGCCTTCGCCGCGGAATTCCCGCAGCGGATTGGCCGCCTGATCGCCATCAGCGGGCCGCATCAGGCCCATCCGATCAGCACCGCGCGCCGCATCGTGCAGCGTGAAATCCTGCGCCTGGGCGCAGAGCGCGACGTGCCGGAACGCGGCCTGGCCCTGGCCCGTGCCCTGGCCCTCACCACTTACCGCCCGCCGGCATTGTTCGAGCAACGCTTCAACCAGGGCAGCGCGCGCGAGCGACTGGATGCCCTGCAGGGCTACCTTCGACATGTCGGCGTGTCCTTTGCCGGGCGCTTTGACCTGGCCCGCTATCTCAGCCTGTCCGAATCCATGGATCTGCATCAGGTCGATCCGCAGCGTGTGCGCTGCCTCACCCACCTGGTCGCGGTCGACAGCGACGAGCTGGTGCCGCCTTCGCAGCTCGAGGCGCTGGCTGGTGAGATCGGTGGGCGTGCTCGCCTCCATCGGGTCCGTTCCGTATACGGCCACGATGCCTTTCTCAAGGAGCCCGAAGCGTTCAATCGTCTGCTCAGCCGCATCATTGCCGGGGAGGTGTGTCATGCCGTTGCCTGACCGCAGTCCTGCCACCATCGCCGCCCGCTGCGGCATCGACAGCGACCGCCAGTTCGGCGCGGTGGTGCCGCCGGTGCACCTGTCCAGCACCTTCTCCTTCGAAAGCCTGGGCCAAAAGCGCGCCCACGACTACAGCCGGTCCGGCAACCCGACCCGGGACCTGCTGGCCGAGGCGCTGACCGAGCTGGAAGGCGGGGCGGGCGCTAGTGTCATGGCCACGGGCATGGGCGCGATCACCACGGTCTTGCAACTGCTCGAGCCGGGCGATGTGCTGGTCGCGCCGCTGGACTGCTACGGCGGTACTTTCCGCCTGATGAGCGCGCTGGCGCGGCGCGGCGCCTTTACGCTGCGCTGGGCGGATTTCTCCGATCCAGCGAACTGGCAGGCGGCGCTGAAAGGGCCGGTGCGCATGGTCTGGCTGGAAACGCCAAGCAATCCGCTGCTGCGCATTACCGATATCGAGGTCGTGGCCGCGGCCGCTGCCGGGCGCGGCGCGCTGGTGGTGGCCGACAACACCTTCCTGTCGCCGGCGCTGCAGAACCCGATCGCGCTGGGCGCCCACCTGGTCGTGCACTCGACCACCAAGTACATCAACGGCCACAGCGACGTGGTTGGCGGAGCGGTGGTTTCGGCCAGCAGTGAACTGGCAGAGCAGATCGCCTGGTGGGCCAACTGCATCGGCGTGACCGGCGGCGCCTGGGATAGCTGGCTGACCCTGCGCGGGCTGCGCACCCTGGATGTGCGCATTCAGCGCCAGCAGGATTCCACGGCCGAGCTGGCGGCGCTTCTGGTCGAGCATCCGGCCGTGGCGCGCGTGCACTATCCCGGTCTGTCGGACCATCCCGGTCACGCCGTGGCCGGACGCCAGCAGCGCGGCTTCGGCGCCATGCTGTCCTTCGAGCTGCTGGGCGGACTGGAAGCCGTTGAGGCCTTCGTGGCCGATCTGGAATTGATGACCCTGGCCGAGTCCCTGGGGGGAGTCGAAAGCCTCGTCGCCCACCCGGCGACCATGACCCACGCCGCCATGGCACCCGCGGACCAGGCGCGCGCCGGCATTACCGCCGGTCTGCTGCGTTTGTCCGTGGGGCTTGAAGACGTTCGCGATCTGAAGGCCGATCTGCAGGCGGCGCTGGATCGGGCGCAGCAGGGACAGCGCAAGGTGCGCGTCGTCCAGGCTTGAACCCATGAGGCTACCCGGCCCTGTCATCCACCTAATATCAGGGCTTGCCGTGCTATAAAGCCGAGGATGTCGAACGCCGCCAAAAGCTCCACTTCATCGCGCACGCGCCGCCTGTGGTTGCTGCCGCTGCTGATCGTCGTTGGTCTCAGCATCGGGGCCTTGCAGCCTTGGGGCGTCGATGAGCTGCTGGGTTTCGGCCGGGAACTGGCGGGCAACCCCTGGTTCCTGGGGACAATCGTGCTGACGATGGCCGTGCTGTTCACCTTTGGTCTGCCCGGCAGCCTGGGTTTCTGGCTGATCGCGCCCTTCCAGGCCCCGCTGCTGGCGACCCTGCTGCTGTTGATCGGCAGCGTCGCAGGAGCGTTCGGCGCCTACCGCTTCAGCGCCAGACTGCGCGGAGACTGGGAGCCCGAGGGCTTCAGCAGCCGCATCGTCAAGCTGCTCTCGCGCCAGGGCGGAGTGCTGACCCAGACCGCGTTGCGCGTTTTGCCGGGTTTTCCGCATTCGGTGGTCAACTTCGCCGGCGGCGTGCTGGGTCTGGGCATGCCCGGATTCCTGGGGGCCGCGATGGTCGGTCTGGCGGTCAAGTGGGGCGTGTATGCCAGCGCCGTGCACGGCCTGGTCGAGGCCGTAGAGGCTGGCGAAGCGCTGGATTTCCGCACCCTGCTGCCGTTGATCGCGCTGAGCATTCTGCTGTTGGGGGGAGCGCTTGCCAAGCGCTGGGTGGCCGGCCGCACCGCTTGAGCCCGGATCGTCGCGGCAACGCTCAGCGGTCTGCGGCATTCTCCGGCAGATCACCGATCCTTCGCTTCAGCGCGGCCAGTCTTGCCGCATCCCATCCCGGCGGCTCGATCAGCGCATACCAGGACTGCATGTAGTGCTCGGTCGCGAAAGAATGCCCGTGGCCGACCGGAGCGGTTTCGGCGGCGGCGATGTCCACGGCCAGCTGCAGGAAGGTCACGATGGGATACCAGCGAAGCTGTGGCGAAACGTCCGGCCCTCGCTCGCCGCGCATCCAGGCCGGCTCGCGGAACAGGGCTTCGGGTCGAAAGAAACTGATGGGGTCACTCGCATATTGCAGGTAGACGATGCGGAACGGGCCCCAAGGTCCGTCGAAGTCGGTCAGGTCGCCGTCCTGGTTGGCGAAGCGAATCACTGAGCCATCGCGGAAGCGCGGTAGCCAGGCCGGGGTGCCGGGGTTGCGATTCGCACTGACCCAGCGCCAGGTTTGCGAGCGAAAAGGCGGGCCGCTCCACAGCGCGCCGTCAATGGGATCTCCCACCAGATCCCACACATCAGCCGAGCGCTCCGAATTCAGGGCGCCGAGACTGAGACCGAACAGGTACAGACGCGGCCGGGCTTGGGCCGGCAAGCTGCGCCAGTGACGGTACACCAGCGTGAACAGTTCGCGCGCCGTTTCCTGCCCCATCTCTTCCTGGGCCAGCAGCGACAGCCAGCTGGGCAGGTAGGAATACTGCACGGCGACGCTGGCCACATTGCCGCCAACCAGGTGCTCGAGACTGAGAAGCCCGCCAGGATCGACCCAGCCCGTGCCGGTCGGGGTGATGACCACCAGATAGTCGCGATTGAAGGCGCCGACCCGCAGCATCTCGTCCAGCGCCAGCTGCGCCCGCTCTTCTATGGTTTCCGCCGAGTTGAGCCCGACGTAGACCCGCAACGGCTTGCGTATCCCAACCGGACTCAGCGCTTCGAGGTCTTCGATGGAGGCGGCGCCTGCGACGAAGCGCCGGCCCTGGCGGCCAAGACCGTTCCAGTCGAGCAGGGAGTGCGCCGAGCCCGTGTCCAGTGGATGACTGGGCGGCGCCAGCTCGTCCTCGATCAACAGATCCAGCTGCTTGAACGAAACGTCGAAACTGTTCAGAACTGCCCTGGCCAGCACACCAGAGGCCAGGCTCCAGAACAGCATCGCCGTGACCACGATGCCGACCACGAGTGCAACCCGACCGGGCACCCAGCGGTCCGCGGTGCGTGACACGGTCCGTTTGATCAGGCGCAGCAGCCGCGCCAGGCCCAGCAGCAGCACGAATACCAGTACGGCGATCAGGCCGACGGAAAAAGGACGAGCCGTCTCCACCGGCGGCAGCGCCATCAACTCGCGCACGCTGTTTTGCCACATCGAAGTACGGAACAGGAACCAGACGGTCACGCCAACGCAAATTGTCCAGGCCACGATCTTGCCAACCCACAGCACGCGCCCCTTGAACTCCGGCAGTTCCATGAATGCCCACAGCCAGTGCAGGAAGACGCCGACGCCGTAGCCGGCAGAGAACGCCACCCCGGCCAGCAGTGCCTGCATCAGGAACGGGCGCGGTACCAGACTGGGTGACAGCGAAGTGGCGAACAGTAATGTGCCGACCAGCAGCCCCGTGGTGGACAATGAACGGCGAAACAGCTGCAGGTGCTCGACTCTCATGCCGACATCTTCTCATGCATCGTGACCGTAATAATCAGCGGCTGGTCTCGACCTGACGTAGAAGGGTCTACGCCTTCTGCACCGATTTCCATCCGGCAATCATAAACAATGCCTGGATGCATACCCGTATCGTGATCGGAGATGATCGTCGAGGCAGCCTGCTGCCAGACTGGCCGATATCGAAGGACCATGCGCCTTTCAGCCAGGTGCTCACATCGTGGCTCCAGTCGTGACGGAGACTTGTGGCGGCGGCTTGGGGTGGGGCTTCAGTTGTATAAACAGATAGTTGCCGGATACTCTTGAAGTGCTTTAGACTGCGTGGGCGGGCTTGGCAGCCGTGGTCCTCGCGGCCATGATCGCTGTTGACATCCGTTGGTGACCGCGGGCTGCCGCCGGTCGAGACAAGGGCTCTTGCAGGGTTTTGAATATGAACGCCAAATACGGATTGGGCGCGGTGTTGGCTATGGCCATGCTGTGCGCCAGCGGCGCGGCTGTGGCCGATCAGTCCTCGTACCGTTTCATCGAGGTTGGCTACGCCGATGCAGATTTTGATGTGCCAGGGCTGTCGCGTGAGGATGGGTTCTGGCTCGGGTTCTCCTTCGACCTGACCCCGCGCTTCTATGCCTCGGGCAGTTACGAGCGTTACT
Source organism: Wenzhouxiangella sp. (assembly GCA_007121485.1). GTDB lineage: Bacteria > Pseudomonadota > Gammaproteobacteria > Xanthomonadales > Wenzhouxiangellaceae > Wenzhouxiangella. Next base: position 13,624 of record SKKM01000219.1, read on the forward strand.
CCTTCCCGTTCGAGGATCTGGAGATATTCAAGTTCATGGTTGGGCACCGAACCGCGCTGACCGGTATGACCGACCTGAACCTGGAATTGGGCTACAACCGGATCGAAGCCGGCAGTGAGGACATCGATGGTTTGCGCGGCACGATTGGCTTCCGCAGCCGCTTCCATCGCCACTTCGAACTGCAGGGCTATGCCGGCTACGTGACCGATTTCAGCGCGGGCGACTTCCTGCTCGGAGTGCAGGGCAATATCCCGTTCAACGATCGCCTGGCGGCCACGGTGCAGTTCGAAACCTATGAGTTCGATCTGAACATCCGGCGGATCGGCTTGCGGCTGATGTTCTGATCCGATGGTCTCCGGCGCCAGGGGGAGCGCCCGGGGTCTCAATGCGTCGGGGTCCGCCTGCACTCGTTGATGCAGGCGGGCCTGTTGGTGATGGCCTGCCTGCCGGCACGGCAGCGCCAACGGATGGCAGTCTAGGCTCAGGCCCGCGCAGGCGCGAGGCGCTGTTCTGTCAAATCGAGGCGCGCACCGGGAAGACGATCGGGATCCCCGAGCAAAGCAGCCAGGCCGCGATTCTTCCGAATTTCGGCAAACGGCCGCGAAGCCCCGGCAGTTCCATGAAGTGCCGCAGCCGGTGCGGAAAACCCCCAGCGCGTAGCGGGCCGCAGAAGGTGGCCGGCCGTTACTGTGGGAAAGAGTCGGGCGCCGGCACGTTGAACAGTTTCTCGATCGGCAGATTCTCGATGGCGCTATGGCCCCAGACAGTGGCGGTGAAGTCCGACGGGGTGTAGCTGAAAGTGCCGTTGTTACGGTCCTCGAACTCGAAAACCGCGACGCCTCCGTTCTCCCGGACGACGCTGTCCGGGTCGAATTCGCCGTACACCATGCCGACCGGCGAGACGAACTCGATGGTGACCCGGTTACCCTCGGGGACGCCGTTGCCCATCATGAAAATGGGGTTCCCGTTGTCATCGTAGGTGTACCAGTAAGCAACGCCCATGGGAGTTCCGTCCGGCAGCTGTCCAAACGCCAGGGCAAAGCCGTGGCCGTCCTGCAGGGGCTGGTACCAGGATCCCGAGTGGGCCGGGCCAATGTCCGGCACTCCGTTCTCCAGGCTGCTGCCGCTGAGCTGGGTATGGCCGTTGTCGTAGATCCGCACGTAGTCGACCTTCATCTCGGCCGGCAGCGGCGCGGTGATCTGGGCCTGGTTGAAGATGTTGGGGTAGGTGCCGCCCACGGCCACGTTGAGGATGATGAAGTGGGGTTGATGGAGTTCCTGGCAGTCGGTGCAACTGCCCGGCCTGATGTCCATGGCCCAGATCTCTCTGCCGTTGAGATAGGTAGTGATCCGCTCCGGTGTCCAGTCCATGCTGAAGAGCTGGTATTCGCCGTGCAGATCGGCCGGCTCGGTCAGCCCCGGGCTGTAGGTGCGGGCAAAGAAAGCATGCCGGCCCTGATTCTGCCAGTGCGCGGCCGAACTCACCCAGCGATTGACGCGGCCGTCGCGAATCGCGTCGCGCCAGCCCATTTCCATGATGTCGATTTCGCCGCAGGCGGGCCAGCCGACCGTGGAAAAATTGTTTCCCAGCGTCCAGAAGGCTGGCCACAGTCCGTCGCTCAGGTCAGGCATCTTGATGCGGGCTTCGATGTAGCCGTACTGGAACATCAGCTTGTCCTGGGTGCGCAGCCTGGCCGAGGTGAAACCGGTCCGGGTCGCGCCAACCCGGGTCTCGCGTACGGTGATGACCAGGTTGCCATCCTCGATCCGGGCGTTGTCGATGTTGTCGGTGTACTGCTGCAGCTCCCAGTTGCCCCAGCCGTTGGAGCCCGTGCCAATGTCGTAAGACCACACCTCGCTGTTGGGCCGCGTCCCCGAGTCGAATTCGTCGCTCCACAGCAATTGGCCGCTGGCGTGTTGAGCACTGGTCGGTCCGGACAGAGCCAGAAGCAGAAGGCCGGATCCAGCCAGCACGGCACGGATCGGCAGCAAGGCCCGCGGCATGTGTCGTGGTTTCATGAGGGCACGCTCCGAGGCAGAAATGACAGCGCTTACCATAGCACCCGGCATGGTGCCCGGCAAGCTGCCGGAATCAGGCCTTCAGGGTCCGCAGTCAGCAGAAATCACGCGAGTCGGTCCGCAGCTCGGCCAGGCGGTGGTCCTCGCTGTGCAGGCTCCTGGCGATCAGGTGCTGGCTGCCCTGGGCGTTCTGCAGAGTGCCGACCACGCGCAGCAACTGCCCCTGCAGGACTTCCTTGCGATAGCGCTCGATCAATTTGGGCCAGACGATGACGTTGATGATGCCGGTCTCGTCTTCCAGCGACAGGAAGATTACGCCCGAGGCCGTGCCCGGACGCTGGCGGTGGGTGACCAGGCCGCAGGCCTCGACCGGCGTGCCGTCGGCGGTTTCGCGCAAGGTCCGTGCCGTGCGCACGCGTTTGCTCAAGGCCCGGCGCAGCAGCGCGGCCGGATGGTGATCCAGGCTCAGGCCCGTGCTGGCGTAATCATCGAGCAGTTCGCTGAGCGCGTCCGGCGGCGCCATGGGCGTGCGGGCCTCGGAGATCGGCGCGGAGTCGAGCAGATCGCCCTGGCGCTGCACCGCCAGCGCCTCCCAGCGTGCCCGCCGCCGATGCCCGGCCAGGCCTTTCAGCGCCCCGGCCTCGGCCAGCGCCTTCAGTTGCCCCCGATCCAGCCGCGCCCGCACGGCCAGGTCCTGGACATCGCGCAAAGGGCGCTCGGCCCGCGCCGCCACGATGCGCTCGGCACTTTCGACCTGCAAACCCTTGACCATCCGCAACCCCAACCGGATCGCCAAGTCGGCAGGACGCGGAATACCCTCGGAGCCGTCACGTAGGTCTGCCCTACGCGGCCGACGGCCAAACCCCGGCGCCGGCACCGAACCACCCTGATCCCTGACCCCTGATCCCTGACCCCTCATTACGCTGCCTTGATCAGGCTCCGGACGCCGGCCGTGGAAGGCCGACCCACGGTTCGGATCACCCCCATCTTCCAGTCCACAGTCCCACCTGCTGAACCGGACATCCACCGGCCGCACCTTGACCCCATGCCGGCGCACATCGTTGATGATCTGGGCCGGGGCATAGAAGCCCATGGGCTGGCTGTTGAGCAGGCCGCAGGTGAAGGCGGCCGGGTGATGGCACTTCAGCCAGGCCGAAAAGTAAGTCAGCAGGGCGAAGCTGGCGGCGTGAGATTCCGGAAAGCCATAGTCGCCGAAACCCTTGATCTGGCTGTAAATCCTTTCGGTAAATTCCAGCGTGTAGCCGCGTGCGAGCATGCCCTCGACCAGCTGTTCGCGGAACGGCTCCAGGCCCCTGCGGCGCTTCCAGGCCGCCATGGCCCGGCGCAGCTGGTCGGCCTGGCCCGGCGTGAAGCCGGCCGCGGTCATGGCAATCTGCATCACCTGCTCCTGGAAAATCGGCACGCCCAGGGTGCGCTCCAGTACGCCTTTCAACTCCGGGCTGGGGTAGCGCACCTCGGCCGGGTTGTCGCGCCGGGCGAGATACGGGTGCACCATCTCGCCCTGGATCGGCCCGGGGCGCACGATCGCCACCTCGACCACCAGGTCGTAGAAACAGCGGGGTTTGAGCCGCGGCAGCATGGCCATCTGCGCGCGCGACTCGACCTGGAACACGCCGACCGCATCGCCGCGGCAGAGCATGGCGTAGGTGGCGGGGTCCTCGCGCGGAATTTCGGCGAGGGAGCGGGGGCGTGGCGAGGGACCAGGGACCAGGGACCAGGGACCAGAACCGTAGGTCGGCCCTCCGTGGCCGACGTCCGGAGCCGGTTCCTGGCACCGCCCGTCGGGGATGGAACCCCGATCTACGGAATCGAAACCTTCGCCAATGCACCCTGACCCCTGACCCCTAGCCCCTGAACCCTCACCAAGTCCGGCATCTGGTCCCTGGTCCCTGGTCCCTGGTCCCTCACCAATCAAAGCCAAAGTCTTCCGAATCACCGTCAATATCCCCAAAGCCAGGCAGTCGACCTTGAGCAACCCCAGGGTCTCGAGGTCGTCCTTGTCCCACTGGATGATGGTGCGGCTGTCCATGGCGGCGTTTTCCACCGGCACCAGGTGGTGCAGGGGGGCATCGGAAATGACCATGCCGCCGACATGCTGGGACAGGTGGCGGGGCAGGCCGATGAGTTCGCCGGTCAGCCGCATCAGCTGACGGGTGACCGGGGCTTCGGGATCGAAACCACATTTCGTCAGGCGTTCCGGCCAGGTTTCGGGCTGGTCCCACCAGGCCAGCGAGGCGGTCAGGCGGTTCAGGCGCTCCGGCTCTAGCCCTAAGGCGCGGCCGACGTCCTTGAGCGCGCTCTTGGGCCGGTAGCTGATCACGGTGGCGGCCAGGGCGGCGCGCTCACGGCCGTACTTGTCGTAGATGTACTGCAGCACCTCCTCGCGCCGCTCGTGCTCGAAATCCACGTCGATATCGGGCGGCTCGTTGCGCTCCTTGGAGATGAAGCGCTCGAACAGCAGCTGCTGCTTCGAGGGGTCGACTTCGGTAACGCCGAGGCAGTAACAGACCGCCGAGTTAGCCGCCGAGCCGCGCCCTTGGCACAGGATGCCGCGCGAGCGGGCGAAGCGGACCACATCGTGCACGGTCAGGAAAAAGGCCTCGACGCCCATCTCCTCGATCAGCTTCAGCTCATGGGCGACCTGCTGGCGCACCCGGTCCGGCGCCTGCTCGCCGTAGCGTTCGCGCAGGCCGGCCAGGGTCAGGCGGCGCAGGTGCTGGGCCGGGGTGAGCGGTTTCGGCGCCAGTTCGCGCGGATAGCGGTAGTCGAGTTCGTCCAGCGAGAAGCGGCATGCCTCGGCCACGCGCGCGGTCTCGGCCAGCCACTCGGGCGGATACAGGCGGGCCAGGGTGGAGACGGGGCGCAGGTGGCGCTCGCCGTTGGCGGCCAGGCTCAGGCCGCATTCGGACAGCGGCTTGTGCTCGTGCAGGGCGGTCAAGACATCGAGCAGCGCTCGCTGCTCGCGCACATCCATGCGCACATCGCCGCAGGCCAGGCAAGGCAGACCGTGGCGGCGGGCGAAGCGGTCCAGCTCGCCAAACCAGGCCTGCTCCCCCGGCTGCAGCAGCCGGGTTACGCCCAGCCACAGGCGGTTGCCGAAATGCTGCCGGAGTTCCCCGACCCGCGCATCCGGTGCCGGCTCGGTCCAGGGCGAAGGTTTCCAGATCGCCAGCACCCGGTCCAGGCCCTCGGCCAGGTCGGCGCGTTCAACCCGGTAGCCGCCCTTGGCCGCGCGCCGCCTGGCCCGCGTGATCAGGCGGCATAGCTGGCTGTAGGCGGTCTGATCGGGCGCCAGCAGCACCAGGTGCAGATCATCCAGGCGAATCTCGGTGCCGATGATCAGGTGCAGCCCGCAGGCTTGCGCCGCCTCGTGCGCCCGCACCACCCCGGCCATGGAGCACTCGTCGGTCAACGCCAGGGCCCGGTAGCCCAGCGCGGCAGCGCGCTCGACCAGCCTTCCCGGCTGCGCAGCCGAGCGCCGAAAGCTGAAGGCGCTCAGCGCATGCAGTTCGGCGTAGCGGGGTGCGGGGTCTGGCATAGTGAAATTTTATACAGTTTGCATGAAGGCCGTTCAGACAATCGCCAGCTTCGGTCGACTGTCGAGTCCTTCGGCCCGGCCGTTCACAGGGCTGCGTTGTCATGCTTGAATTCAGCCGTGTGAACCTTCATAACAAGGCGAACCGGCGGAGATCTGATCGATGGAGTTCAAGGACTACTACAAGACCCTGGGCGTCAAGCCCGAGGCCAGTGCCGATGAGATCAAGCGCGCGTACCGCAAGCTGGCGCGCAAGTACCACCCGGACGTCAGCAAGGAGGCCGATGCCGAGGCCAGGTTCAAGGAGCTGGGCGAGGCCTACGAGGCCTTGAAGGACCCCGAGAAGCGCGCCCAGTACGACCAGGTCCGCCAGGGCGGCTGGCGCCAGGGCCAGGAGTTCCGCCCGCCGCCGGGCTGGGGTCAGGGCTGGCAGTCGGCCGGCGACGGCCAGGACTTTTCCGGTTTCAGCGATTTCTTCGAGAGCCTGTTCGGCGGGCTGGGTCGGGGCGGATTCAGGCAAGGCGCCGGCGGCGGTCGCGCCCAGGTGCGTGCCCGCGGCCGCGACATCCACGCCAGCGTTCAGATCGACCTGGCCACGGCCTACGCCGGCGGCGTGCAGCGCCTGAGCCTCAACCGCACTGAAACGGGGCCTGACGGCCGCCTGCAGCAGGTGCCGAAAACGCTCAACGTGCGCATCCCGCCGGGAGTCACGGACGGCCGTCAGATTCGCCTGAGCGGGCAGGGGGAGCCGGGCATGGGCGGCGGTCCGGCCGGCGATCTGTACCTGGAGGTCGGCCTCAAGTCTCACCCGCTGTACGAAGTCCAGGGCCGGGACGTGCACCTGAGTTTGCCGATCACGCCCTGGGAGGCCGCGCTGGGCGCCCGCCTGGCCGTGCCCACGCTGGGCGGCAAGGTCGAACTGCAGATTCCGGCCGGTTCATCCAGCGGCAAGCGCCTGCGCCTGAAAGGCCGCGGCCTGCCCGGCCAGCCGGCCGGCGACCAGTACGTCATTCTCAAGGTCGTCGTGCCCGAAGCGAAAACCGATCAGGCCCGGTCCTTGTACGAAGCGCTGAAGCAAGAGCAGGATTTCGATCCCCGCGTCGGCATGGAGGCTTAAGTCATGACGCCGTCGAAGACGCTGCCGATCGCCGAGATCATCGGCCAGGAACTGGAAGCGGACCTGGACCAGGTCTGCCGTCTGTGCGGGCTGGACAGCACCGAGTTGCTGGACTGGGTCCGCGAGGGCGTGGTCGAGGCGCAGGAACCGGCCAGCGGTCACTGGCAGTTCAGCGCCCGCCAGGTCCGTCGGGTGTATGTCGCCCGACGGCTCAAGCGCGACCTGGAGCTGGATACGCGGGCTCTGCCGGTGGTGCTGGACCTGCTCGAGGAGGTCCAGACGCTGCGCCGGCGCGTGCGCCTGCTCGAGCGCGTGATCGAGGACTGATCGCCGCCTGATCATTCGGCACCCGATTCCGCCAGCCGGGTCCGGGATCGCGGCATAATGGGGATTGACCATTCAGCACCCATTCCGGCCGTGTCCGCATACCCTTATCCGCACCTGCTCCAGCCCTTGAACCTGGGCTTCGTTACCCTGCGCAACCGCATTCTCATGGGTTCCATGCATACCGGCCTGGAAGACCGGGTCTGGAACTGGCCGCGCCTGACCGCGTATTTCGTCGAACGCGCCAAGGGTGGGGCCGGGCTGATGGTCACCGGCGGCATCGCCCCCAACAGGCGCGGCTCGCTGGCGCCGCTCGCCTCCAAGCTGACCAATCGCTGGGAAGTGGTGCGCCACCGCAAGATGACCGACGCCGTGCACGAGGCTGATGGGCGCATCTGCATGCAGATCCTGCACGCCGGGCGCTACGCCTACCATCCGTTCTCGGTCGCGCCCTCGGCGATCAAGTCTCCGATTACGCCGTTCAAGCCCAGGGCGCTGTCGTCCAGCGGCGTCGAGGGCCAGATCCGGGATTTCGTGCGCTGCGCCGCCCTGGCCCAGAAGGCCGGCTACGACGGCGTCGAGGTGATGGGCTCGGAAGGCTATTTCATCAACCAGTTCCTGGTGCCGCGGACCAACCGCCGCTCGGACGGCTGGGGCGGCAGCTTCGAAAACCGCATGCGCCTGCCCGTAGAAATCGTCAAGCGCACGCGCGAGCGGGTTGGGCCCAACTTCATCATCATCTACCGCCTGTCGATGATCGACATGCTGGCCGACGGCAACAGCTGGGAGGAAGTCGTGGCGCTGGGCCAGGCCATCGAGCAGGCCGGGGCGACCATCATCAACACCGGCATCGGCTGGCACGAGACGCGCGTGCCCACCATCGCCACTTCGGTGCCCCGCGCGGCGTTTACCTGGGTCACGCGCAAGCTGCGCGACGCCGTCTCGCTGCCGCTGGTCACCAGCAACCGCATCAACATGCCGCACACGGCCGAGGCGGTGCTGGCGCGCGGCGATGCCGACATGGTGTCCATGGCCCGCCCGCTGCTGGCCGACCCGGAGTGGGCCAACAAGGCATCCGAGGGACGGGCCGACGAGATCAACACCTGCATCGCCTGCAACCAGGCCTGCCTGGACCACGTGTTCCAGAACAAGGTCGCCTCCTGCCTGGTCAATCCGCGCGCCGGACACGAGACCGAACTGGTGATCCGGCCGACCGAGCAGAAGAAGAAAATCGCCGTGGTCGGCGCCGGTCCGGCCGGCCTGGCCGCTGCCGTGACCGCGGCCGAGCGTGGTCACAGGGTGAGCCTGTTCGAGCAGTCCGACCGCATCGGTGGGCAGTTCAACATGGCCATGCGCATCCCCGGCAAGGAGGAGTTCGTCGAGACCCTGCGCTACTTCACCCGGCGCATCGAACTGCTGGGGATTGACCTGCGACTGAACACGAAGTTTGATCCCGAACATGCTGATTCAAAAGTGTTTGATGAAGTGATTGTTGCCACCGGCGTGACCCCGCGCGACCCGCAGATTCCAGGCCAGGATCACGCCAGCGTTCTGAGCTACATCGACGTGCTGCTGCACGGCAAGCCGGTCGGCCAGCGGGTCGCGGTCATCGGCGCCGGCGGCATCGGCTTCGACGTCAGCGAATTCCTGGTCCATGGCGAGGTGCCTGAGCGGCCCG
>SKKM01000075.1 GCA_007121485.1 Wenzhouxiangella sp.
GCCTTGGCCTTGAGGATGGCGAAGATCACATCCTGCTTGCGCGAGCGGCCCATGTTCTCGATGCCGAGTTCCTCGGCCATCTCGACGAGTTCCTGCGCGGTTTTTCTTTTCAGTTCGGTCAGATTCATGGGAATGTCTGGCATTTGCGGTTTCAGGTCGTGTTGGACGGGCAGGGCCGCTCGTCTCCGGTCACGCCCGGGTTGATGGGATTGAATTGATCTGGTCCATGGCCGCCTTGCCCGGGATCAGGCAGAAGCCGGCAGTTTGCATAAAGGGGTTGAGGGCCGAACAAGCACTCCAGTCGCTAACAGTAGCACTATCGAAAGGGCGCGTCCAGTAGCGGGGCGGGGTGCTGCGGCCATATCTAGGCCGCGCCTGGAACGAAATCCCTCGCTTCCAGGCGCCAGCCGGTGTGCCTCAGATGGTTTCGTCGACGAAGGCTTTCAGCGCCGATTTGGTCAGCGCGCCGACCTTGGTGCCCTGGTGCTCACCGTTTTCGAAGATCATCAGGGTCGGAATGCCGCGGATCTTGAAGCGGCTGGTGACCTGCTGGTTCTGGTCGATGTTGAGCTTGGCGATGCGCAGCTTGCCGTCATATTCGTCGGCAAGCTCGTGCAGGATGGGGTCGATCATCTTGCACGGGCCGCACCATTCGGCCCAGTAGTCGACCAGGACGGGTCCGTCAGCCTTGAGAACCTCATCGTCGAAGCTGCTGTCGGTTACATGGATGATTTTATCGCTCACAAAAAGGGGCTCCTGTTGCTTGAGGGATCGGAGATGTCGTTCCGGTGGAGGTCGCCGGGCCTGACCGCGGGAGAGCAGGCGGGCGGGGGCTCGGCGAACCGGTCTAGGAACCCCTATACTAACCGATTGCCGGCAATAACAGGTTCAGCGCCGATTTTTAGGGCCGCGGCGACCTTGTTGCCGCTGCCCCTTCATCGACCAGGATTCTTAGTGAGCGAAAACACCTCCAACGAACAGGTTCTGACCGAGCTTCGGTTCGACAGCCTGCAGCTAGACGACCGCATCATGCAGGGACTGGCCGATGCCGGCTTCCAGTTCTGCACCCCGATCCAGGCCAAGACCTTGCCGATCGCCCTGGCCGGGCGCGACGTCGCCGGCCAGGCGCGTACCGGAACCGGCAAGACCGCGGCATTTCTGCTGGCCATCTTTCGCCAGTTGCTCAGCGAGTCCAGTCGCGGGCCCGGGCCGAATCCGCGCGCCATCTGCATTGCACCGACGCGCGAACTGGCCATCCAGATTCACCGCGACGCCGAACTGCTGGGCAAGCACACTGGCCTGCGCACGCTGCTGGCCTACGGCGGCGTGGACTACGCCAAGCAGCGCGACCAGATCGCCGACGGCGTGGACATTCTGATCGGCACGCCGGGCCGCCTGATCGACTACCTCAAGCAGGACGTCTACAGCCTGAAATACATCGAGGTGGCGGTGCTCGACGAGGCCGACCGCATGTTCGATCTCGGCTTCATCGTCGACATCCGCTACCTGTTCCGGCGCATGCCGCCGCCTGACCAGCGCCAGACCCTGATGTTCTCGGCCACCTTCCCGTTCAAGGTCACCGAACTGGCCTACGAGCACATGAACGATGCCGAGACCATCCGCATCGAAGAAGAGCAGATGACCACCGAGCGCGTTACCCAGGTGGTGTACTACCCGGCCAACCGGGAAAAGTTGCCGCTGCTCGTGCACATCCTGCGCGGCATGGACGAGGGCCATGTGATGGTCTTCGCCAACACCCGCCACGCGGTCGATCACGTCGCGCGCACGCTCAAGGCCAACGGCTTCAACGTCGCGGCACTGGCCGGCAATGTGCCGCAGGTCAAGCGCCAGAAGCTGCTCAAGCGCTTCCACGACGGCGACATCGATGTCATGGTCGCCACCGATGTGGCCGCGCGCGGGCTGCACATCCCGGACGTCAGCCACGTCATCAACTTCGATCTGCCGCAGGACGCCGCCGACTACGTGCACCGCATCGGACGCACGGCGCGTCTCGGTGCGACCGGCGATGCGATCAGCTTCGCCTGCGAGGACTACGCCTTCTATCTGCCCGAGATCGAGCAGTACATCGATCTGCAGCTGCCGGTGCTGCAGCATGACCCGGACAGCCTGCCGCGCCTGGCGCGACCTGAACCGCGGCCGAAAAAGGCCGGCGGCAAGCCCGGCGCACGCGGCGGTCGACGCCGCGCCCGCTGAGGGCAGATCCCTTTGCCGTTTCCGTCGCGGCGCGCGGCGGGGACGGTGTGCTAATCTGCCGCCGTCGGCTCATTCATTTGCGCAAACACCTTGAGCGCCTCCTTTTCGGCAAACTGGTCTCGCGGTCTGGCCCTGCTGGTCAGCGGGCTGCTGGGTCTCGTGCTCGTGTGGATGGCCGTGCAGCTGCTGTGGCTGATCCTGGCCGGGCCGCAGGTCGCGACCCAGCCCATGCCGCCGGTGCCGCAGGTCCAGCCGACCGCCACGGCACGGGACGGCTTTCGCTGGGACCTGTTCGGAGAGGCGCCCGCGGCTGCGCGCATCATTGCCGCGCCGGTGGTCGAGTCCAGCGGCAGCCTGCGTCTGAAGGGCATCATGGCCGGCGGCGCCGACGCCTTCGCCATCATCGCCGACGAGCGCGGCCGGGAACGGCCCTATCGGGTCGGCTCCGAGCTGCCCGATGGCGCCACCGTTGAAGAGATCGAAGCGCTGCGCGTGATCGTCCTGCGCAACGGCCGGCGCGAGGCGCTGGCGCTGGAGCGTGCCGAGACCGGTCGGGCGCAGTCCGCTGCGCCTCGAACGGCGTCCCCGGACCGGCCGGAGCTGACCGGCGTCCGCGGCTTCCAGGCGCCGGCCGGCATCAGCGCGGCCTCGCTGCAGGCCCCGGCCACGCCCGGCGACTCGATCGCCGACCAGATCAGTATCCTGCCGGTCGCCGGCGGCGGTTTCCGCGTGCGGCCCGGCCGTGACGCCAGCCTGTTTGCCGAGCTTGGCCTGCAGGTCAACGACATCGTGCTGGCGGTCAACGGCCAGCCACTGACTTCCGAGGACGACGCCCGCGCCCTGTTTGCCGACATCGTGCGGCGCGGTGAATTGTCCATTACCATCAATCGTCAGGGCCGTGAAATGACCCTGCGTCCCGACCTGGATCAAATCCTGTCGCGGCTTTAGTGCCTCCATGGCCTGGATCGAGTGCGGAGCCCAATTGAACCCATGCTGCAGCGTCTGAAATTTCTCCTGGTTGCCCTGTGCCTGTCGGGCATGGTGCTGGCCGATGACCGCGGCCCGGCCGAGCATGTGCTGAATTTCAACGACGTCGACATCCGCGCGCTGATCACCGCCGTGGCCGAGATGACCGGCCGCAACATCATCATCGACCCGCAGGTCGCGGGCCGCGTCACCGTGGTGTCGACGCAGCCGCTCAGCAGTGCCGAGGTCTACGAGGTCTTCCTCTCCATCCTGCGCGTGCATGGTTTTACCGCCATTTCGGACGAACGCGTCGTGCGCGTGGTCCCGGACGTCAACGCCCGCCAGGACGGACGCGTGCCGGTCGACGACATGCGCGCCGGCGGCGACGATCCGGTGACCCGCATCATCCGCCTGGAGCACGTGCGCGCCGCCGAGGCCTCGCAGCTGCTGCGCTCGCTGCTGCCGCAGTCGGCCTTCATGGCCCATCACGACGCGTCCAACGTGCTGATCATTGCCGACCGCGCCAACAACGTGCGCCGCATCGAAAACATCATTCGTCGACTCGATGCCGCCAGCGACCAGGAAATCGAGGTCATTGCCCTGAGCCATGCCGACGCGGCCGACGTGGTGCGGCTGCTCAACCGCCTGCATACCGGCACCGGCCGCGAAAGCGCGCTGGCCGATGAGCGCACCAACACCATCATCCTGGCCGGCGAGCCGAACCTGCGTCTGCGCCTGCGCACCCTGATCAGCCATCTCGATACCCCGCTGGAAGCCCAGGGCGGCACGCACGTGATCTACCTGCGCTACACCACGGCCGACACCCTGGTGCCGGTACTGGAGGGCATTCTCGACCTCGATCGCGAGGACGGTCAGCGCGTGCGCATCCAGGCTCACCGCGAGACCAACGCGCTGGTGGTCACGGCATCTCCTGCGGTGTTCCGCAACATCCAGTCGGTGGTCAACCAGCTCGACATCCGCCGCGCCCAGGTGCTGGTCGAGGCCATCATCGCCGAGGTCGCGGTGGATACATCCAGGGAGCTGGGCATCCAGTGGCAGGCCTTTGCCTCGGGCGACCGCGGTTTCTTCGGCGGCACCAACTTCCAGACCGGCGGGCGCAACATTCTCAACCTGAGCGCGGCCGCCGGTGAGCTGGGCGCCGATGGCAACTTCCTGCTGCCCGGGCGCGGCCTGAACGTGGGCTATGTGCGCGGTCGTACCAGCCTGCTCGGCGTCGAGATTCTCGAGATCGGCGCCCTGGCCCGCGCGCTGAGCCAGGACGCCAACACCAACGTGTTGTCCACGCCTTCGATCGTGACCATGGACAACCACGAGGCGAGCATCAACGTCGGCCAGGAAGTGCCCTTCCTGTCGGGCAGCTTTGCCACCCAGGGCTTCACTACCGGCGAGGGCCAGGTCAATCCCTTCCAGACCATCAACCGCGAGGAAATCGGCATCAAGCTCAACGTCACCCCGCACATCAACGAGGGCGACATGATCATGCTGCAGATCGCGCAGGAGGTCTCGACCCTGGCGCCCTCGGGCGGTGCGGTCGACCTGATCACCAACAAGCGCACCATCTCGACCCGGGTCATGGTGCCCGACGGCGCCATCCTGGTCCTCGGCGGCCTGACCAGTGACGATCTGCAGGAGCAGATGGAAAGCGTGCCCGGGCTGGGCCGCATCCCGGTGCTGGGGGAGTTGTTCCGCTATCGCTCGACTTCCAGCGTCAAGCGCAACCTGATGGTGTTCATCCGCCCGCAGATTCTGCACGACGAGGACATCGCCAACAATCTGACCCGATCGCGCTATACGCGGATTCGAGGGGCACAGCTCGACCAGCGCGAGCGGCCGCGCGGGCTGACCCGGCCGGAAGACATGCCGCTGCTGCCGGAGCTCAGCGACTTCCTGCACTCGCCGCCGCCGGATGAACGCTGATTTTCGACCGGCCTATGGATTCGCCCGCCGCCGCGGCGTGGCCGTGGCCGGCCAGGACGGCGAGCGCGTGCGCCTGGCGGTGCGCGAACCGGTCGACCTGGCCGCGGTGCAGGAAGTCCGTCGCCGACTCGGGTCGGCGGTGGTGCTGGAGAAGCTGGCCGCGGCCGATTTCGACCGCCTGGTTACCCAGCTCTACCAGTCCGGCGATGAGGCCGCGGCGCAGGTGGCCGAGGATCTCGGCGAGGACCTCGACCTGGCCCGGCTGGCCGATGACCTGCCCGAACCGGCCGACCTGCTGGAAAGCGAGGACGACGCCCCGATCATCCGCCTGATCAACGGCCTGCTGACCCAGGCCTTGCGCGAGGGCGCCTCGGACATCCACCTGGAACCTTTCGAGGAGCGCCTGTCGGTGCGCTTCCGCGTCGACGGCGTGCTGCGGGAAGTCATGTCGCCGGCGCGCGCCCTGGCCGGCCTGATCACCTCGCGCATCAAGGTCATGGCGCGCCTGGACATCGCCGAAAAGCGCATTCCCCAGGACGGGCGCATTGGCCTGCGCATCGCCGGCCGGCCGGTCGACGTGCGCGTGTCCACGCTGCCTTCCAGCCACGGCGAGCGCGTTGTGCTGCGTCTGCTCGACAAGCAGGCCGGACGGCTGGACCTGGCCGAGCTGGGCATGGACCCGGACACCGAGACCCGCATGGCGGCCCTGATCGCCCGGCCGCACGGCATCCTGCTGGTCACCGGCCCGACCGGTTCGGGCAAGTCGACCACGCTGTACGCGGCGCTGATGCGCCTGAACGACCGCAGCCGCAACATCATGACGGTCGAAGATCCGATCGAGTACGACCTCGACGGCATCGGCCAGACCCAGGTCAACCCCAAGGTCGACCTGACCTTCGCCCGCGGACTGCGCGCCATCCTGCGCCAGGACCCCGACGTGGTCATGGTCGGCGAAATCCGCGACCTGGAGACCGCACGCATCGCCGTCCAGGCCAGCCTCACCGGACACCTGGTGCTGTCGACGCTGCACACCAACACGGCGGTCGGCGCGATCACCCGCCTGGTGGACATGGGCATCGAGCCCTTTTTGCTGGCCTCCAGTCTGATCGGGACCCTGGCCCAGCGCCTGGTCCGTGTGCTCGACCCCGAGACGCGCGAGAGCTACGGCGTAGGCGCTGCCGAGCTGGCCCGGCTGGGCCTTCCCGGGCGCCCCGACAGCACCCTGTACCGGCCGCGTGAGGACCTGCCGCCGGGGCGTTCCGGCTATCGCGGTCGCTCCGGCATCTACGAACTGGTGCCGGTCAACGAGGCCATGCGCGCGCTGATTCACGACGGTGCGGCCGAGGCACGGCTGGAGTCGCTGGCCCGAGAATTGAGCCCCTCCATTCTCGACGACGGCTGGCGCAAGGCCACCGCCGGCATCACCTCGCTGGAGGAAGTCCTGCGCGTGACCCGGGCGGCCTGACGGGGGTCTGAAGCGGCATGGGCGCATTCGAGTACCAGGCCCTGGAGGGCGAGCGGACGCAGAAAGGGGTGATCCAGGCCGACACCGCGCGCGCCGCGCGCGCCCAGCTGCGCGAGCGCGGCCTGCTGCCGCTGGACGTGCGCGAGGTCAGGGCCGAGAGCGCCGGCGGCTGGAGCTTGAGCGGGCAGGGCAACGAGCGCGCCCTGCTGTTGCGCCAGTTGGCGACCCTGCTCAAGGCCGGGCTGACCCTGGAGGAAATCCTGAGCGTGCTGGTCGAGCAGGCCGACAGCGCCGCGCTGCGGCGCCAGCTTGGCGCCATCCGCGCGCGGGTCATGGAGGGCCAGAGCCTGTCGGCGGCCATGGCCGAGCACCCGCGCCTGTTCCCCTACATGTACACCGCCGCCATTGCGGCCGGCGAGCGCGCCGGCCAGCTGGAAACCGTGCTCGCGCGCCTGGCCGATTTCGCCGAGCAGCGCGAGGCGATGAACCGCGGCGTGAGCCTGGCCCTGGTCTACCCGCTGCTGCTGGCGCTGATCGCCATCGCGGTGGTCTGGGGCCTGATCGGCTTTGTCGTGCCGCGCGTGGTCGGCGTGTTCGAGCAGGCCGCGCAGGAGTTGCCCTGGCTGACCCGCAGCCTGCTGGCGCTGTCGGACTTCATCGCCGCCTATGGTGTGCTGGTGCTGGCCGTGCTGGCGCTGGCCGCCGTGGCCGGTGCGGTGGCGCTGCGCCGGCCGGGCCCGCGCCGCCGGGTCGACGGCCA
>SKKM01000176.1 GCA_007121485.1 Wenzhouxiangella sp.
ACTGGCCGACCGGAGCGCTGGATCAGTATTTCTTTCTGGATTTCGCGCGCGAACGTTACGAACAGGCGGCCTCGCGTGAGATGTCCTTCGCCTGGCGTCCGCGCGAACTACTGCTCCTGGTTCGGCATATCCCGATCTGGTTCGAATACGCAGAGAACTCGGCCGGCCGGGCGCATATCGCCGAGTTGGAGCGTCAGGAGGCGCTGGATCTGGAGCGCCTGCGCGCGCTGGACATTCCCTGGCTGCTGGAGCCCGAAACCTGGCCAGGCCGTCGGCAGGGCGGTGCTGCTGCGTCCACCCCGTCTCTCTAGTTCGAAGCCGCGAAAGCCTGAATGCCCTCCGAGAAACCCTGGTCGGAACCCCGCGCCCTGTGGACCGCCCTGGCCGGCGGCGCCCTGATCTGGGTCGGCATTGGACTGATCAGCGGCCGCGCCGAGGCCTGGGATTCGCCCCTGTACTGGCAAGTTGGCTATCCGCTGTCGCTGCTGCTGGCCGGCTGGCTCGGCTACCGCTGTCCGATCCGCACCTGGCGCTGGGGCCTGGCCGTTCTGCTGGTGCAGCCGATGGTCATGGTGTTGACCAGCGGCAGTGGCTTCGGCCTGTTGCCGCTGGGTTTGATCCTGTTTGCCGTGCTGGCGCTGCCCGCGGTGGTCGTGGCCCGTTTGGGCGGCTCGGTGAGCCGCCGGCCAGAATAGAATCGGTGTTGGTAACTCGGTTTGCGAAAGCGGAAGTGCGCTGCTTCGGCAACCGCAGTGACTGAGTATGAGCGCTTCCGACCGGGACGGTTCGGCAATTGTGCGGCAAACCCCACCCGTTGACCCAGCCCCGGCTATCCGGCAAACTCCCCAACGAGGGCGTTTGAATTTCCGATCCCCCGAGATCTTCTATTCCGAACCGGAGCGGCTGAGCCAGCGGCCTGCGCAGGTCGCGCTGTTTGCCAGCCTGCGTGAGCGAGCCGAACGCGACAACAGGCGCTTGGCCTGCAAGGCCCACATGCCGGCAGAATTCCGGCGCCCACGGTCGGAAGTGGACGGCCGGCTCGCCGGCGGGGCCAGTTGCCGAAAAGGGATTGCGGATGTCCGCTTTGCGACCCTCGAACACAAAAGGGAGATAACCGTGTCTGAACTTGTTCGTCTGCTCAAGGACTTGGGGCAGGATGCCGAACTGGCCGACAAATGGGAGGGAGACCCGGATAGCGTGCTGAAGGACTACAATCTGGATGCTGCCATGATCAAGGCGCTTAAGGCTGGAGATGTCGATGCGGTAAAGAAGGCCTCCGGCATGGAAAATCTCTACCTGACCAACGTCACCGTAAAGGCCTACTGAAACCATCCAATGTTGACTCGAATCGGCGCTTTGCTGCTCGCACTGAGCATGATTGCGCCGGCTCTCGCGCAAGGCCCGATTGGGTCCGATGAGATCGACCGGCTGCTCGCTCAGGCAACCCTGATGAATGCCACCCGGCCTGCAAGCGAGGTGCTGGCCTTCATCGACAGCATCGAAGACCAGATGGCTTCAGCAACGCCGCGGCAGCAGGCTGCGCTGGAATTGATCCGGGCCAGGGGTTTCGTGCTGCAGGCTCAGCACGACCAGGCATTCGAAATTCTGGATCAGCTGCTCGGCGGGCGCCTGGATTCCGACCAACGCCTGCGCGCCCTTAAGCTTGCGGCCAATCTCGCACTGGCACTGGATGAGTTCGCGGCTGGCTTCGAATACCTTTATGAAGCCTTGGTGCTCCAGGAAGAGGTTGATGATCCGGGTCTCAAGAGCGGGGTTTTCGGCCAGGCGGCCTACTGGCATTCGCAGTTGGGTGATCAAGCCAAAGGTCTTGAATACGCGGGGCGCACGCTCCAGTTGGCCCGCGACTCCGGCGATTTGCGCGAAGTTTGCGTGGCCATGGAGAAGCTGGGCCAGGCCGAGGAGATGGCTGGTCTGACAGCGGCCGCAATCCAGACCTATCAGGCTGGGCTGCAGGCCTGCGAAAACGCCGGTGACCCGGTCTTTGTTGGCGTTATGCACGCCCTG
This sequence comes from Wenzhouxiangella sp., assembly GCA_007121485.1. Lineage (GTDB taxonomy): Bacteria > Pseudomonadota > Gammaproteobacteria > Xanthomonadales > Wenzhouxiangellaceae > Wenzhouxiangella. The sequence continues at coordinate 2,026 of SKKM01000176.1, forward strand.
ACCGGGCGGCTGCTGATGCGTTCCGGGGGCGCCGACGAAGCTGAAACCTGGATGCAACAGGCCCTCGACAAACTCATCGAGGCCGGCTTTGAGGATGGTGTGACCGACACCCTGACCAACTACGCCGAGCTCAAGTTCGGACAGCGGCGCTTCGATGAGGCCGAAGTCTTGCTGCATCAGGTCCTGGCGCGCACCTCGAACGGCGAGCGCCCAAAAAACCGGGCCGAGGTGTATCGGATGCTCGCCGAAATCCATCGCCAGCGCGGTGACTATCGCGTGGCCTGGGAAAACCTGGATCATCATCTGCGCACTCGCGAGCGTGTTCTGGACGCCGAGCGCCTGCGCCTGATCGCATTCCAGGAGGTACAGTTCGACGTGCGCACGCGCGAGCAGGAACTCAGCTTGTTGCGAGAACAGGCTCGCGTCGCGGCGCTGCAGGAGCAGGCCAGCACGCAGCGCCGGATGCTGCGCCAGTTGGTCTATGCGCTAGGGGTCAGCTTGTTGCTGTTGCTGCTGCTGATTGTGCTGCGCGGGATTCGCGAGCGTCGCCAGCTGCGCCACCTTTCGGCCCATGACGGATTGACCCGCCTGCTCAACTACACACATTTCTTCGCCGCCTGCGTGGCCCCGTTGCAAGAGGCTCATCTTCAGCGTAGCCCGCTGACCCTGGTTCTGGCGGACGTCGATCGTTTCAAGCGCTTCAACGACCGCCATGGCCACCAGGCCGGCGACGGCGCGCTGCGCGAGGCGGCCCGCTGCTTTCGCGAGGCGCTGGCCTCGCACGGTCCGGTCGGGCGCATCGGGGGCGAGGAGTTCGCGGCCTGCCTGCCCGGGATCACCAGCAAGCAGGTGGTCGAGCTGATCGAGCCGTTGCGCGGCGCCCTGCAGGCTTGTGACTTCGGCGAGATCGAGGAGCGGATCAGTATGAGCTTCGGCATCGCCGTGGCGCTGCCGGGTGAGGACATCGACAGTCTCAGGGCGCGCAGCGACGCGGCACTTTACGAGGCCAAGCGCAAGGGCCGCGACTGCATCGTCGTGGCCGAAGCTGAGCCCTCCCCGGCAGCGCCGGCGTGAGTCCTGCGGGTCAGCTCGTCGTCGTTGGCTGTGGTATCCAGTTAGGCCGTCACATCAGCAGCCGGGCGCTGTCCGAGATTCAGCGCGCAGACCAAGTCTTCATCCTCGCCGATGACTTCGCCCAAGCCTGGCTCAAGGCACTACGTCCGGACCTCATCAGTCTCTCGTCGCTGTACGCCCGGGATCGCGACCGACGCGAGACCTACAGCGACATGGAATCCGCCTTGCTGACGGCAGTGCGCTCCTGCCGCCGGGTATGTGCCGTGTTCTACGGCCACCCGGGCGTTTTCGCCCAGGTGCCGCACGCGGCCATTCGTCAGGCGCGGGCCGAGGGCTTTGCCGCGCGTATGGAACCGGGCATCTCGACCGAGGCCTGCCTGTATGCCGATCTTGGCATCGACCCCGCTGATGCCGGCGTGCAGTCCTGCGAGACAACCCGTTTCCTGATCAGTGACTGGCCGCCCAACCCGGCGGCGCTGCTGATCCTGTGGCAGGTTGCGCTGGCCGGAAAGCTCGACTGCATCGGCTTCGATCCCGAGCCTGAGCGTCTGCGCGTTCTGGTCGACAAACTCCGGCGCTGGTATCCGGCGGATTGCCCGGTCATCCTGTACGAAGCCGCCCAGCTGCCGATCGAGCGCTTCCGCGCCGAGCGGCTGACTCTGAGCGACCTGCCCGAGGCGCGCTACAAGGAGTACACCACGCTGGTGATTCCTGCGGTTGAGTCGCTGGCTGCCGACGACAAAGTGCTGGCCCGCCTGCGAAAGATTCGATCGCGGGCGCAAAACCCTGTCTGAATGGCGGGCTGGTCCGGCGCACTGGAACAACCGCGCCTCGCCCAGTTGATCCCGTCACGCAGCGTTCCAGCAGCTGTGGGTGGTGAAGCAAATTCATGCCGCTGGTGTCCGGCTGGATGCGCTGATGTCGGAGGGAATCGGCAGCTGGGCAGCTGGGGGCGGATCGCGTTGGCGCTCATCAAGTCGATGTCAAGGATCTGCTGAGATTGTGGGGGTCCGGATCTTTCCAGACCGACCCCGAGAACCCCAACAGGGCGCAGGGCTGGGCTCGATCAGCGGCCGGTCACGATAATCATTGATGTGATTCGGGCCGGTCAGCGAATTCCCTTCGACTGCCCGCCGTCCACGACCAGGGATGCGCCGTTGACCCAGCCTGCGCGCGGAGAGACCAGCCATACGGCCGCGTCGGCGATTTCCTTGGGCGTGCCCAGCCGTCCTGCCGGGATGCTCCGGCGCGCCATTTCGTAGATGTCGGGCTGATGCTCGCGCATCATTTCCCAGCCGCCGCCCGGAAACTCGGTTGAGCCGGGCAGCAGGGCATTGGTGCGAATGCCGTTCGCGCCTTCGACCACCGCCAGCTTCTTGGCGAAGGCATTGAGCGCGGCCTTGGCCGCGGTGTAGCCGTAGTCGGGCATGGGCCAGGCTTCGATCCCCGAGATCGACGAGACGAACAGGATGCAGCCTGCGCCTTCGGTGCGCATCGTCGGTAACACGGCTTCCACCAGCCGGACCGCACCCATCACATCCACGTTCAGGCTCGCGTCCCAACTGGCCCGGTCTCCCGTCACGGCCAAAGCTGAGGCGTTGCTGATCAGGATGTCGATGCGGCCAAAGCGTTCGCGGGCCTGTTCGGCCAGCGCTGACACGCTCGCGTCATCGCCGACATCCGCTGGCACGGCCAGCACCTCGGCGCCCGTTGCCTCCAGCGCGCGTTTGGCCTCCTCCAGTGCTTCGGCACCGCGCGCCGCGATCACCAGCCGGGCACCCTCGGCAGCCAGTCCTTCGGCGATGGCCCGCCCGATACCGCGGCTGGCGCCGGTGACCAGTGCGACCTTACCGGTGAGTTCAAGATCCATGTTTATGCATCCTCATGCTTCATCAAACCTGTTTCGTATCCAGAATGGTTGGCTTTGCCCGGGTGCTCACTCGCATGTGAAGGCCCCGGCACCGCTCGTCATCGCAATTGGCCGGTACTGCGGCGGGTAGCCATGCTCGCGCCAGTACGTCGGCAAGGCCGGGCAGGATCATCGCAGCGCCTCGATCCGATCAGTCAGCGCCTGCGCCCGGCCAAGATCGAACCCGGCCAGTTCCACCGCCATGATCTGGGTATCGACCCAGTAGCGCAAGGCGTCGATGATTGCTCGGTCTGCCGCGAGATCTTCGAGAATCGCCTTTATGCCCGAAACGTCGTCTGGCGGCGAGCATTCGTTAAAGATCTGAACCCCGGCGGCTTGTTCGAAGCAGGCCTGCCAGTAATAGCGCAGGATGTCGGATCGCATTCGCCCGCGCACCCATTCACGATAGTCCGGGAGCAGGTGATACGGACCCAGCCCTCCCCGGCGAGCCGCCACCAGAACGTAGTAATCCGCCAGGGCGCTGCGCAGTTCCGGGTCGGGAATCAGCCTCAGCTCACCGGCGCTGCGTAATTCGGAGTAGGTCGAATCGACAAAGACAAACTGCCAGGCCTGGCTTGCATGGAGAAAGGATCTCAGGATTTCCCACTCCGATACGCCCTCAACCTTGCCGGTTTCGGCGTACCGGATCGCAACGTGGCCGTGCTCTGCGACTTGCTCCCAGAATTCCCGATGACGCTGCAGCGCGGCAAGATCGACCATCAGGTCAGCATGAATTCGTGACAGATACTCTTGCGAGCGAACACGCTCTGCACGCTCCGCGTTCCATTGGGTGATCTGAAACGCCAACAGAACACCGACCAACACGATCAGGAAATCGACCCCGACGGCGAACCAGTTTTGGGCCTTCACGTGTTCCATAACTCTACGCAGCAGCATCACGTATCCCCCTTCATGAGCCTTGGCCACGATGCCCGGGCGCTCAGTCGCATGTGAAGTCCTCGCTGCCGCCCGTCATGACAATCGGTCGGCACTGTGGCGGGAAGCCATGTGCGCGCCAGTACTCCGGCAAACGCGCCCGGATCATCGCCTCGCGGCGATGGGGCGAGTCGGCCATGCCCGGGTAGCCGACGGCCCACCACCAGCCCGATGAGTCCGCATTTGCCGGAATGCGATCGTAGGCGCGGAACGCGAGACGCCAGGCGGCCACCGAGTAAGGGTCCAGCGCTCCGGGGCTATCCGGGAATTCCGCGCGCAGGCGTGCTTCGAAACGGGCCAGAACCGCATCACGATCATAGGCCTCATCGCTCAGCGCGCGCCTGAGCTCCGGCACCATCCAGCGCGCACCGGGCCCCACCACGTCGGCGAGTTCGCGCAGCATGAGCGTCAACAGCACATCATCGCCATGCCGCGCGATGATGCCGAGGAAGGCGGGATAAGGGTCCTGGTGGCTACTTTCAAACAGCCTCAGCAGGCGTGCCACGACTTCATCATGGTTCCCTTGCATGGCTGCAAGCTCGGCCAGAGTATAGAGGCACATCGGGTAGTTCGGATCGATGTCCAGGCAACGTTCGACTGCGGCTGTTGCGCGACCGAAGAAACCGAGCTCGCGCCAGGCCTGTGCTAGCCAGAGATGCGCGGTGGTCGCCTGCGGATCGGCGGCGATGGCTTGTTCGTAGTAGTCGATCGCGCCCGCATAGTCGGACACCGGGGATCTCTGGCGCGACAGCCCGAGCGCGGTCAGCGCCTCCGCGTTGGCGGGATTCGCAGCCAGGGTGGTTTCAGCCGCTCCGACCCCCAGCTCGACGAATTCACGACCAAGGTACCCCCAGTGCGGCGCAACGATATAGGCCATGGCCAGCCAGCCACGGGCGCGCACGAAATCCGGATCGGCCTCGACCGCCTGCTCCAGCATCTCGATCGCTCGCGCAAGGTTGTCGTAGTTGCGAGTGATGAACAGGTCGCGGCCGGCCAGGAAGGCCTGGTAGGCATCAATGTCGCTGGTGCCGCCGGCCGCACCCGGAGCGGCATCGATCCGCACGTCCAGCCGACTGGCCAGCGCCGCGGTGATCGCCGCGGCAATCTCGTCCTGGATCGCGAACACGTTCTGGGCAGTGAGCTGGCGCTCGAAGGTTTCCGACCAGATACGCTGGTCGGATCGGGCATCGATCAACTGGGCGGTGACGCGAATGGTGTCGGCCGCCTTGCGCACGGAGCCTTCCAGCACGTGGCGCACGCCCAGCGAAGCGGCGATATCGGGAATGCTGAGTTCGCTCTGGCTCTTGAAGGCAAAGGCCGA
>SKKM01000135.1 GCA_007121485.1 Wenzhouxiangella sp.
CCTGAACCCTGAACCCTGAACCCTTTGTCTTCATCACCAAGCCCTAACCTCGCATCGCGGTAAACTACGCGATAACCCGGGAATCTCCCGAGTTCATCACTGTCCCAGGGCCTATGAACTCATCTTCCGACAGCACGCCAGCCGTGCAGCTGCGCGATATCACCGTCCGCCTGGGCGGTCGGACCGTGCTGGAAAACATGACGCTGGACATCCCGCGCGGGAAGGTGACGGCGGTGATGGGCCCGAGCGGCGCCGGCAAGACCACGGTGCTGCGCCTGATCACCCGCCAGATTCGCCCGGACGGGGGCCGCGTGCAGGTCGGCGATGTGCATGTCGAATCGCTCAAGGGCCGCGAACTGGGACGTTTTCGTCGCAACCTCGGCGTGCTGCTGCAGAACGGCGCCTTGTTCACCGACCTGACCTGCTTCGACAACGTCGCCCTGCCGCTGCGCGAACACACCCAACTGCCCGAGGCGCTGATCCGCCGCCTGGTTCTGATCAAGCTTCAGACCGTGGGATTGCGCGGCGCGGCCGACATGTACCCGCGCGAGTTGTCCGGCGGCATGAACCGGCGCGTGGCCATGGCCCGCGCCATGGCGCTGGACCCGGACATCATGCTGTACGACGAGCCCTTTGCCGGGCTCGATCCGATTTCACTGGGCGTGTCTCTGCGCCTGATCCGCGAGATCAATCACGCCCAGGGCGCGACCAGCATCGTGATCACCCACGATGTCGACGAGGTCGCTCAACTGGCTGATTTCTGTCACATCATCGCCAATCGCCAGCTGATCGCCTCGGGCACGCCCAAGGAACTGAACGACAGCGAACACCCGCTGGTCCGGCAGTTCATGCGCGGCGAGCCGGATGGACCGGTGGCCTTCCACTACCCGGCCAGCGACCTGGCCGAGCAACTGCTTCGGGCACCGGTCCGATGAGCACGCCAGTCCGCAGCGAGTCGCGCGTGCTCACGCCCCTGCGCAACATGGGGCGCGCGCTGGTGTTCCTGTTCAAGGCCATCTCGCGCATGCGCTTCACCCGGCTGCAGGTCGCCGAGACCCTGCGCCAGCTGTATTTCGCCGGCGTGCGCTCGCTGGTCATCATCGTGACCTGCGGCTTCTTCGTCGGCCTGGTGCTGACGCTGCAGTCCTACGACGCCCTGGCCCGCTTCGGCGCCGCAGATGCCACCAGCACCCTGCTGGCCCTTTCGCTGTTTCGCGAGCTGGGCCCGGTGCTGACCGCCATCCTGTTCGCCGGCCGTGCCGGCACCTCGATCACAGCCGAAATCGGCCTGATGCGGGCCACCGAGCAGCTTGACGCGCTGGACCTGATGGCGATCGACCCGATGGAGCGCATCGTCCAGCCGCGCCTGATCGCCGGCCTGATCGCCGTACCGGCACTGGTGGTGGTGTTCAACGTCATGGCCCTGCTGGGCGGCGTGGTCTACGCCGTGTTTCTGATGGGCTCCGACCCCATCGTGTTCTGGGGCAATATCCAGAACACGGTCGAGCTCGGGCGCGATTTCGGCCACGGCATGGGCAAATCGGTGGTGTTCGGCCTGGTCGCGAGCTGGCTGGCCGTCTACTTCGGCTGGACCGCCAAGCCGACCGGCGAGGGCGTGGCCCTGGCCACCACCCAGACCGTCATCGCCACCGCCATCGTCGTGCTGTTCCTCGACTTCGTCATGTCGGCCCTGATGCTTTAATTGCCCCGGATAATTCTCATGAAATCATCCCACCAGATCGAACTGACCGCCGGCCTGTTCCTGATCCTGGCCATTGCCGGCCTGGTTTTCCTTGCCCTGCAGGCCACCGATCGCGGCGTGGTCGCCGGCGGCAGCTACACCCTGACCGCCGATTTCACCAATGTCGGCGGCCTGCGCCCGCGCGCCCAGGTCAGCCTGGGCGGGGTGACCATCGGCCAGGTCGAGCGCATCGAGCTGGATCCGGTCAGCTTCGATGCGCGCGTCACCATGCGCATTTCCGAGCGCTTCAACGAATTGCCGGACGACACCTCGGCCTCGATCGTCACCGCCGGCATCCTCGGCGACCAGTACATCAGCCTCGAGCCGGGCGGATCACCCGACGTGCTGGTCGACGGCGACCGCATCCTGCTGACCAATTCGGCGCTGGTGCTCGAGCAGTTGATCAGCCGATTCCTGTTCAACACCGAAGGAGACAACTGATGACCCGTCTCGTATTGGCAGGCCTGGCCCTGCTTCTGTCTGTGCCGGCCGCGGCCAGTGCCGCCGAACCGGCCGAGATCATTCGTGAAATGACCACCGAACTGTTCGCCCTGGTCGATGAAAATCGCGCCGAGTTCGAAGCCAACCCCGAGTTGCTGCAGAAGGAGCTGCGCGAGCGCCTGCTGCCGCGCCTGGACACCGTGCACTCGGCGCGCCTGGTGCTGGGACGCCACGGTCGGGGCCTGGAACGGGCCCAGGTCGAGGACTTTGCCGACGCCCTGTCCGAGCTGCTGATGAGCCGCTATGCCGAAGGCGTACTGGAATTCCGCAGCCGCGAGCAGGTCGAGTTCCTGCCCATGGCCGGAGAAAATACCGAGCGCGCCACCCGCGTGCGTACCCGCGTGCGCCTGCCCTCGGGCCAGCGTGCCCAGGTCGACTACGTGCTGCGCAAGGCCGGCGACGAATGGCGGGTGTTCGACGTCATCATCGAGGGCATTTCCTACGTCGCCACCTTCCGCAACCAGATCGGCGAGGAAATCCGCCGCTACGGCTTCGACGCCATGCTGGCGCGCCTGCAGGCCGGCGAGATCGAGGTCGAGGTCGAGGTGCCGGTTGAAACCTGATGCCGACGGACGCCTCGCCTTGAGCGGGCGCCTGGGCAGCGCCGAGGTCGCGGCGCTGTACCGCGACAGCCTGGGCTGGAAGCGCAGCGGCCTGCCCACAACGGTCGACCTGGCCAAGGTCTCTGGCGCGGACTCCAGCGCACTGGCCCTGCTGCTGGAATGGCGCGCCTGGGCCGAGCAGGCGGGCCGGAAAATCCGGTTCGTCAACATTCCGCGCTCGCTGTGCGTGATGGCCTCGCTGAGCCAGATCGAGGGCCTGCTGGGCTGGCGCACGCTTGATTTCGATGATGAGGGAGAAACCGGGCAATGCTGTGGCTGAAGAAATCCGGCTTGATCGCCGCAACGCTGCTGATCACCGCCTGCGCCACCACGGCCGCCACACCGCCCAAAGACCGCGACCCGCGTGATCCGTGGGAGCCGTTCAACCGCCAGGTGCACAGCTTCAACATGGCCGCCGACCGCGCCGTGGTGCGCCCGGTGGCGCGCGGCTACCAGCGCGTCACCCCGTCCCCGGTACGCACCGGGGTGCGCAATTTCTTTACCAACCTGCGCTCGCCGGTGGTCATCGTCAACAAGCTGCTGCAGGGCCGGCCGGGAGAAAGCCTGGAGCACTTCGAGCGCTTCTTCATCAACTCGATCTACGGCATCGGCGGCATCTTCGACCTCGCCTCCAAGGGCGACATGCCGGCCCACGAAGCCGACCTGGGCATGACGCTCGCGACCTGGGGCTGGGAGGAGTCGCGTTTCCTCATGCTGCCCTTCCTGGGGCCCTCGACGCTGCGCGACAGCGCCGGTTTCTACGGGGACTCCTTCGTCAACCCGATCTGGCGCCAGGTGCGCGGACAGCAGGGCTACGCTCTGCTCGGACTCAACATCGTGCAGCTGCGCGCCGGCCTGCTGCCGCTGGACGCCCAGATGGAAGCCGCCTTCGACGACTACATCTTCCTGCGCGACGGTTTCCTGCAGCGACGCCAGTTTCAGCTGCACGGCGATGACGCGGAGCTGCCCGACTACGACGCCTTTCTCGACGACGAGGACTGGGACGACTGGGAATGACCGCGGGTAGCGCCAACGGCCTCGAGCACTACCTGCTCCGGCCGTTCGACTCCCTGTCGACCGGGCAGGCCGGCGTGATCGGCCTCATCGCGATCATCGCCACGGCGCTGCTGGCCAGCTGGACCGGCCTGCAGACACGCGGCGTACTTGACCTGCAATTTCTCCCGGGCGGCAGCCTGGAGTGGCTGCTGGTACAGGCTGTGATCAACTGGCTCAGCCTGGGCCTCGCCCTGCTGGTGGTCGGACGCTGGCTGGCATCCGAGCGGTTTTCGACCACGCGCCTGCTGGCCTGCCAGGCCGCGGCCCGCTGGCCCTTGCTGTTGTCCGCCGCGTATCTCAGCATCCCGCCGCTGGGCGGACAGATTCGCGAGCTGACCCAACGCCTCGTCCAGGCCATGCCCAGCGAGCGCGGCCAGGTCATGGCCGATGCCGCCTACATGGGCGACGCCTTCATCCTGACCCTGCTCGGCGTGCCGCTGCTGGTGTTCCTGCTGTGGACCGTCTGGCTCATGTATCACGGCTTCCAGAACGTCACCGGCCTGTCCGGCCTGCGCGCGGCCTTCAGTTTTGCCGGTGGCCTGGTCGCGGCCATGATCGTGGCCAGGGCCCTGCACGGACTGGTTGCGGCCTGAAAAACCCCGGCCGTTTCGCCATTGCGGCGACGCCTTCCGGCCATCCCTCAAAAAGCCGACCAGTATAGCCGCCGACCCGGCAGGAAGTCATGTGTCGACAGACCTATTGCCGAGCGCCGCCCTGCTTGAGCAAAATCCCCGGGCCCGCGGTTCCCCTTCCGCCGGGTAAAACGACTCTTACCCACCTGCCTTCGAGGGAAAAAAACAATGAGAACACTTCTTGGAAACAAGCTGGACATGCTGCTGGTCAGCCTGCTCGGCCTCGGTCTCGCACTCCAGGTCAGCGCGGCTGACTTCGAAATCGACCCGGACGCCCTGTTCGTTCCCGGCCAGATCATCGTTCAGTTCACGCCCGGCGCCGCCCGCTCCGAGATCGCCGAGGCCAACCGCGCCCGGCCGAAGGAAGCGCTGGCCGCGACCCGCACCTGGATCCTGGAGGTCGAACCCGGCGAGGAAATCGAGATCGCCAGCAACCTGCGCAACAACCCCAACGTCTCCTTCGCCGAACCCAACTACATCTACCAGGTCATCCCCTGTGAGACCGGCGACTGCACCGCCCCGGACAACCTGCTGTTCGGCGCCAAGTGGGACCTGCACAACCCCGGCTTCGTGGTGAACTCGGCCGGCGACATCGTCGCCGAAACCGGCACGCCCGGGGCCGACATCGCCTGGCTGGAAGCCTATGAATACCTCAACAACAAGGGCGCCACCTTCGACACCGTGGCCATCGGCGTGATCGACACCGGTGTGCGCGCCAGTCACGCCGCCCTGCAGGGCAAGGTCATCGCCCAGCGCAACTTCTGCCCCAGTTTCCTGTGCCTGATCGGCGGCGTCAACGCCAACGCCTTTGCCGACGACAACGGCCACGGCACCCATGTTGCCACCACGGCCGCCGGCCGCGGCGACGACGTCTCCGGTATCCCCGGCGTGGCCTGGATGCCCGAGGTCAAGGTCATCTCGGCCCGCGCCTGCGGCGGGGCATTTGGCCTGTGCAATGCCGCCGGCATCACCAACGGCATCATCTGGGCGGTGGACCAGGGCGCCGATGTGCTCAACCTGAGCCTGGGCGGCGGCGCGCCGAGTGCTGCGACCCAGAACGCCCTGCAGTACGCGCTGGACAACAACGTCCTGCCCCTGTGCGCCTCTGGCAACGGCGGCACCAACACCGTGTCCTTCCCGGCCGCCTTCCCGCAGTGCGTGGCCGTGGGCTCGACCAACTGGTCGGATGAGCGCGCCAGCTATTCCGACGGCGGGCCCGAGCTGGAGCTGTCCGCGCCTGGCGGCGATCTGAGCGACAGCCAGCCGCACAGCCTGATCCTGGCTGGCTGGTTCACCGGCGATAACAACTATGCCTACCTGGCCGGCACCTCGATGGCCACCCCGCAGGCCGCAGGCCTGGCCGCGCTGCTGCGCGCCACCGGCATCCCGACCGCCACGGAAGTTCGTGCCCGCATGATCGCCACCGCCGACGACCTGGGCGAGCCCGGTCGCGACATTTCCTTCGGTTATGGCCGCATCAACGTCTATCGGGCCCTGACCCAGATGGACCCGGCGATCGAGTTTGACATGGCGTTCCGTCCGTCGATCAACCCCGACGCCAACGGCAATATCCAGGTCCGGCTCTACTACGACGAGGGCGTGACCTTCAGCCTGTCGCAGATCCAGGTCGAGTCCGTCCTGTTCGGTACCACGCCCATCGCCCGCTTCAACAACGGAGCGCCGAGGGCCACCTTCACCGGCTCCGGCGACCTGGTCATGCACTTCTCCGTTCCGGCCCTGGCCGCCAACGGTGACCTGGACGGCGACATGATTACCCTGCACGCCGTGCTCGACGACGGTCGCCGAGTTCGCGCCACCGCCTACCGCAACTGATGGCTGATCACGCGCACGGAGATCAACCGTCTCGTGGATGAGTACCAGGCCCCCGCCTTTCCGGCGGGGGCCTGTCTTTTCGTCCACTCGCCGCAGTCGAAAATTGCGCGCCAAACTGTTATGGTGCAGCGCATTAGTCGTCAAGAATCCTTCATCACATGCTTTACCAGTTCTACGAATTCCAGCGCTCGCTGATCAGCCCTTTCAGCATCTGGGCCGAAGCCGGGGCGCGGACTTTTTCCTCGGCCGGCAGCGCGTTGTCGAAATGGCCCGGCGCGGAGCGCATCGCGGCCGCCTACGAACTCATGCACCGCCTGGGCAAGGACTACACCAAGCCGGAGTTCGGGATCCGCTCGGTCACCGCCCACGGTCACGAAGTGCCCGTGGTGCAGCTGGAGTCCATGAACCTGCCGTTCTGCAAGCTGTTGCGGATGAAGCGCTACACCGACGATCCGCAGACCATTGCCGACCTGCGCAACGATCCGGTCGTGCTCATCGTCGCCCCGCTGTCCGGCCATCACAGCACGCTGCTGCGCGACACCGTGCGCACCATGCTGCCCGAGCACAAGGTCTACATCACCGACTGGATCGATGCGCGCATGATCCCGGCCGAGGCCGGGCCGTTCCATCTGCACGACTACGTCAACTACGTCCAGACCTTCATCCGCCACATCGGCGCTGAAAACCTGCACGTGATGGCCGTGTGCCAGCCGGTGGTGCCGGTGCTGGCCGCGATTTCGCTGATGGCCGCGCGCGGCGAGGAAACACCGGCCAGCATGACCCTGATGGGCGGCCCGGTCGACGCGCGGGTCAGCGCCAACGGCGTCAACGACCTGGCCGCCAATCGGTCCATGCGCTGGTTCAGCGCCAACCTGGTCCATCCCGTGCCC
>SKKM01000154.1 GCA_007121485.1 Wenzhouxiangella sp.
CGGCGCTGGAACAGGCGCCGCAGGCGGCGGACCGGATCGAGCGGTGGCATCGCCGGCGCCAAGCCGACCTCGCGGACGGCCGCCTGGGCCTGCGCGTCGGCCACCTCGACGTGCTGGGACTGCCGCCGCAGTCGTGATCCGCATCGTGCTTCGGTGGGCGCTCAGCCTGGGCGTACTGGCGGCACTGCTGCTGTGGCTGGAGCCACGCAAGATTGCCGCGCAACTCGCCGAACTCGACTTCGTCTGGCTGCTGCCGGCGCTGCTGGCCGCGACCGTGCCGACCCTGCTGTCGGCCTGGCGCTGGCGCTTTACCGCGGCCCGGCTGGGCCTGAGACTGCCGGCGCGGACTGCACTGGGCGACTACTACCTGGCCGGATTCGTCAACCAGGTGCTGCCCGGCGGGGTGGTCGGTGATGCCTGGCGCGCGCAGCGCCATGCCAGCTCCAGCGGCCGCACCGGACCGGCTTGGCGCGCGGTCATCCTCGAGCGCGCCTCGGGTCAGCTGGTGGTGGTGCTACTGGCCGTGCTGGCCTTGCTGCTGCACGAGCCCTGGCGCGAAGCAATCTTTTCAGGCCTTGTCGACCAGGCGGGCAGCGGTCGGCGCGGCCTGGCCTGGGGCCTGCCGCTGGCCCTGGCCGTCCTGGCCTACGCCACCCGCCGGCGCTGGCAGCCGCTGCTGGCCGTGCTGGGCACCGACATCCGCCGCGCCCTGCTGGCGCGCCGGGCCTGGCCGGTGCAGCTTTTCAGTTCGACGCTGATCGTGCTCTGCTACCTGCTGACCTTTGCCCTGGCCGGCCGCGGCCTGGGGCTTGAGCTGAGCGTGCCGCATCTCATGCTGCTGGCCCTGCCGGTGCTGCTGGCCATGCTGATCCCGCTGTCGGTGGCCGGCTGGGGTTTCCGCGAGGGCGCGGCGGCCGGGGTCTGGCTGTTCAGCGCCTTGCCGCCCGAGCAGGGCGTGGCGGCCTCGATCACCTACGGCCTGATCGTGCTGCTGGCCAGCCTGCCGGGCGCTTGGGTGCTGGTACTGAGGCCCTCAGCGCGCGCTTGAGGCCCTGGCAGCGCGACCACCCAGGGCCAGCTCGACCAGCAGCTCATCGCCCAGGGGAAAGCTGCGCATGGGCGGGCGCCGGGCCTCGGCCAGGCGCTCGATCGGCTCAAGACGGATGCCCGGCCGACCGGAGCCGATGATCAGGGGCGCGATCAGCAGGTGCAGGTAGTCCAGCGCGTCGGCTGCGAGAAAGCGCGACACCGTGACCCCGCCGCCCTCGACCAGCACTCTTTTCAGGCCGCGTTCGGCCAGCAAGTCCAGCACCTGGTGCGGGCACGCGCCGTCCGGCCCGACCGCAATGCGCACCCGATCGACGCCGGATGGCGCCGGCGCCGGGTCCGCATCGGCGCCGACCAGGTGCAGCACGGGCAGCGCAGCGGCAGGCCGCTCGAACAGCGGCCCGCGCGGCTGCACCCGGCCACGCGGGTCGAGGATGACCGGCACCGGATCGGATCCGCTGACGTGGCGCACGCTGAGCTGGGGCCGGTCTTCCGCAGCCGTGCCGGCGCCGATCAGGACCGCATCGACCAGCGCGCGCAAGCGATGCAGGTGGGCACGCGCCGGCGGGCCGTTGATGTACCAGGAATCGCCGCTTTCGGTTGCGATGCGCCCGTCCAGGCTCTGGCCCAGCTGGGCGATGGCCAGCCGGCCACGGTGCAGGGCCAGCGGCATCAGGGCATCGACCATGAGTTGCTCGCCCGGCTCCAGGCCGTGCAGGTCGATGTCGGCCACGCGGCCATCGGCCCGGGCGGCCAGAATGCGCTCCCAGATCGACTGCTGTTCAGGCATCGAGGGTCCTTTCCGGTAACTTGGCCGTCGTCATTCACACGCTCCTGCAGGGTGTCACATTAGCGTAAGGCGGTCGTTTGGAACCGAGTATCAGGCATGCAACAGATTGAACGAGCCATCTTTGACCTGCGTCGCGGCGTTGCCGTCATCATTGACGACGCCACAGCCGGCCTGGGCGCCAGCGTGCTCGTGCAGCCTGTGGAAGGTCTGGCCAACGATGAGCTCACCGGCGCCGCCCGCGCCTCCCGCGCCGCGCTGGTCTTGAGCCAGCACAGGCTGGCCAGCCTGGGATTGAAACTGAAGGCGGAGGCGGCCAGCCTGCCGCTGCGCGTGGGCCACGACCGCCTGGCGACTGATGCCATCCTGCAGGCCGCCTGCGGCGATCGCCCGCTGGAGCGCTCGCACTTCGAATCGCCCCGACCGGCAACGCCTGCCGAACGGGCCGCTCTGGCCCTGATGCGCCGCGCCCTGCTCATTCCGGCCGCGCTGACCGTGAGCCTGGACGAACGCCAGCGGCGCGCTTTTGACGTGCAGGTGACCAAGGGCGAGGTGCTGGCTGTGCCGGCGCAAGCGGCCGAGCAGTGTTTCGACCTGGCCTCTGGCATGCTCAAGCGGGTCAGCGAAGCGCGGGTCCCGCTGGCCGACGTCGAGGATGCCCGATTCGTGCTGTTTCGCGAACCCGACGGCCTGCGCGAGCACGTGGCCGTCGTCATCGGCAAGCCGGAGCAATGGCCCGAGGATGTGCCGGTGCGCCTGCACTCGGCCTGCCTGACCGGCGACCTGTTCGGTAGCCTGAGATGCGACTGCGGCGAACAGCTGCGTTTCGGCGTGCGCAATATCGACGAAATGGGCGGCGGCGTCTTGCTGTACCTGGCCCAGGAAGGACGCGGCATCGGCCTCGCCAACAAGCTGCGCGCCTACACCCTGCAGGACCAGGGCCACGACACGGTCGAGGCCGACCAGATCCTCGGCTTCGGCGAGGACGAGCGGCGCTACGGCGTGGCGGTCGACATGCTTTCATCGCTCGATGTCCGCCGCATCCGGCTGCTGACCAACAACCCGGCCAAGATCAATGCCCTGGTCGAAGGCGGCATCCAGGTGGCCGGGCGGGAAAAGCTCTATGGCCGGGTCACCGACCAGAACCGGCGCTACCTGGCGGCCAAGGCCGCTCGCTCGGGCCACTGGCTGGAAGAGGCGCTGATCAGCAAGTAGCCTGCGGCTCGAAGCCGTCCAGATCGACCGCGGCCGCCTCGCCGATCACCCGGGCGAGCCGGCCGGCATAGTGCTCGATCAGCAGCCCGCCCAACTCTGGCGTGGCGGCGGCCGCGTCCCCCACCACCCCCGCCGGATTGAGATCCTCGGCCATCCAGGCCCAGGCCGCTTCTCCTTCCGGACCCAGCACGGCCTCCGGGGGCAGACGCTCGGCCACCGAGGCGAAGCGCCGTAACTGCTCCGTCCGTACCCGCTCCGGATGAAGGTACAGCATCATCGCGGTTTCGGCCTGGCCGCCGTGCAGGCCATGGCGGAGCTCTTCGGCCCCGAGCAGATGCTCAGGCTGATTGAACAGCATGTAGTTGGCCTTGACCACCAGCATGCCGTAGCGTCGCCGCAGGCCCAGCGCCGCCGGGCCCAGCCAGCCGATATTGCCACCGTGCGCGTTGAGAATGACCAGGCGCCGCAGCCCGGCCCGGTGCAGCCCCTCGCCAATGGCCTGAATCTGCCCGCTCATCTGCTCAGGCGTCAGCGCCAGCGTGCCGGCGAAGCCCGAGTGCTCCTCGCTGGCGCCCAGCGCCAGCGCCGGCAGCAAGAACACCTGCAGCCGCGGATCCAGGCGCTCGCAGGCCGCGGCCTGCAGGCCGCAGGCGATATCCAGGTCGGTCGATAGCGGCAGGTGCGGACCATGCTGCTCGATGGCGCCCAGGGCCAGCACGGCGACGCCGTCGGGGCCGGCCAGCTCGGCCAGTTCCGGGGCGCTCAGATGTTGCCAGTGATGAATCATTGCCGACCTCCTCGATCACGGGCTCAGACGACGCGCATACAGATCGCCGGACGACAGGCCTTCCGCACCAGACGCGAACCAATTCCGGATGGTCTTTGCATCGACCCAGGCGTCAAGATGAAAACGACGCTGCTCGCCGGCCACCAGCTGGTACTCGTAGGCGCTCAAGTCCTCCAACCGATCCACGCAGGCCAGCGCCTGGTCCAGCGCGCCGTGCACGAATTCTACTGAAAGCGCGGCCAGCGGACGAGTCAAACCGCGCAGCACCTCGGGCTCGAAGCCCTCCACGTCGATCTTGCAGAAAGTCGGTTCACCATAGCGTTCGATCAGGGCATCCAGTGTCGTCACTTCGACCGGCAGCGACTCATCCCAGTCGACCTCGGCGAATCCGGCCTGGCGTCGGCTGACCTGCTCGCGCCAGTCGGCCGACAGGCTGGCCACGGTCGGATTGGCGCGACTGCTCGCCAGGTCCAGGCGGCCGGGCTCGGCCCCCACCGCCAGCGGCAGGCAGGTGACCCGACCGCTGCGCCGGGTCAGGCGCTCGAGCCAGGCAAACAGCCGCGGCTGCGGCTCCAGCGCGACCACCTCGGCACCGAGTGCGGCAAAGGCGCTGCTGCGGTCACCCAGGTGGGCGCCGATGTCGAACACCCGGTCACCCGGCCGCACGAAGGCACGGTAGAAGCGCTTGAGCCCGGCCTGGCGCCCGGGCCGACGGTAGATCAGCAGCGAGCGCAGCAGGCCGAGGCCGGAACGCAGGCGCTCAAGCACGGCTGCCCTCGAGGCGCCCCGCCCGCCGCTCGCCGTCACCGACCAGCCACTGCACCGGCATCGGCCCCGGTCGCTCGCCGGGTGCCCGTTTCGGCTGCGCGCCGCGCGGCGCGCCCACCGGCGGCGGCGCGCTGCGCTCGAACAGGGCCGGCTGACCCAGCTCCTGCGGCGTCAGCAGCAGCCCGGCAGCGCGCAGCGACAGACCCAGGCGGTCACTGCCCGAAACCCGGGCCATGAGCGGGGCCAACAGCAGGCCCAGCCAGACCGGGCTCATCCACCACAGGAATTGCGGCGTCAGCCAGGCCGCCAGCACCAGCCATGCCAGGCCCAGCAGCCCGATGAAGCCGGTGCCGGCCAGCGACTGGGCCAGGCTCAGGCCGCGCGCACCGCGCGGCGGCGAGGTCCAGGCAACGCTGGCCCCGGACAGGATTTCCACGGCAAAACGTGCGTGGAACATCATCATCACCGGCGCCAGCAGGACACCGGCCAGGGCCTCAAGCACGCCGCTGCACAGCAGGCGCACACGGCCGCCGAACTGACGCGGACGCTGGATCAGGGCCAGGCCCGAACCCAGCAGGCGCGGCCCGAACAGCAGCGCCAGCGTGGCCAGCAGCATGATCCAGCCCCAGGGTCCCATGCCTCCGGTGCCCTCGGCGCCCGCAGCGGGTGTGAGCAGCATGGTCGCGATCCCCAGCGCCAGCAGCCCCAGCCAGGCCAGCGAGGACAGGTAGGCGGCGGCGCCGAACAGAAAGTGCAGTCGACTTGCCGGCTTGAGCCCGGGCAGGCGGAGCAGGCGCAGGTGCTGCAGATTGCCCTGCATCCAGCGCCGGTCGCGCGCGGCATAGTCGAGCAGATTGGCCGGTACTTCCTCGTGGCTGGCCAGCGGCGCCGTCTCCAGGGCCACCTCCCAGCCGGCGCGCGCCAGCAGCGCGGCCTCGACGAAGTCATGGCTCATGATCTCGCCGCCCAGCGGCGGGCGGCCGGGCAGCTCGGGCAGGCCGCAGTGGGCCATGAAGGCGGAAACGCGGATCAGGGCGTTGTGGCCCCAGTAGTTGCCGGTCGGGCCCTGCCAGAAGGCCTGGCCAGTCGCCAGCATGGGCGTATACAGGGCTGCGGCAAACTGCATCAGGCGCGCGAACAGGCTGTGCTGGCCGGCCGGGATGGGAACGGTCTGGATCAGGCCGAGCCGCTCATCGAGCTGCATGCGCCCGAGCAGGCGCCGGATCGCCGCGCCGTCCATGCGGCTGTCGGCATCGAGCACCAGCATGTATTCATAGCGCCGTCCCCAGCGCCGGCAGAAGTCGGCCAGGTTGCCGGCCTTGCGGCCGCGATTGTCCGAACGATGCCGGTAGTGCAGCGGCAGGCGCGGCCCCAATTCGCGCTGCAGCCCGGCCAGCGCCGCCTGCTCGGCGGCCAGCAGGCCGGCATCACGGGTGTCGCTCAGGACGAAGATCTCGAAACCATCGGTCGAGCCGGCCTGCATCAGCGAGCGGGCCGTCGCCGCCAGGCCGTCGCGCACGGCGGTGGGGTCTTCGTTGTAGATCGGCATGACCAGTACCGTGCGGTGCGCCGCCAGGTCACGACCAGCCTGCTCGCCCAGGCCCTGTTTCTTCAGGCTGTAGGGATCGCGGCCGATCAGCAACAGGACAAAACCGATCACGGCATGCCAGAAGGACACCGCGATCCAGGTGAAGGTCAGGGCAAAGAACAGCGCCAGCGGCAGCCGCGCCAGCAGGCCCACGCCGGCCGAGGAAAGCGCCTGGAAAAGAGCGATGAGCCCCAGCAGCCCGGTCAGGATGACCAGGGACAGGAACAGCCGGCGGCGGCGGTCAAAGTTGGCGATCGAGTTCATCCGGGTACCAGACATAAGTCCAGACCTCCGACAGCAAACGCCCGTTGTCGTGCAGAAAAACGCGCAAATCCGACGGCGCGCCCTCGGCGTCCGGGGCCAGCGCGATCACGGCGCGCAATGCTTCGGCCCCGGGCATGCGCTCCAGCCTTGCCTCCAAAAGCTCACCGCCCCGAGCTTCCGCGCTGATCTCGATCGCCTCCGGGTCGCCCAGGCCGGGGCCCTGAAAGTCCACCACGAAGCGCCGCTGCTCGCGCTGGCGCCAGCTGTCCTGGCCGGGAATGCCGGCGCGACCGGTGTGGGTGGCCTGCACGCGCGCCAGATCGTGCAGAGATCCTGAACCGCTCACGGTGCTCAGGCGATAGCGGAACTGACGCGACTCGCCGGCCCGGATGGGCCGCTCCGGCACCCAGAAGGCGACGATGTTGTCGTAGGTCTCATCGGGCGTCGGAATCTCGATCAGTTCCACCCGTCCGGCGCCCCAGTCACCGTCCAGCGGCTCGATCCACTTGCCCGGGCGCAGGTCGTAGCGTGCCTCCAGGTCGTGGAAATCGGCAAAATCCCGGCGCCGCTGCAGCAGGCCGAAGCCGGCCGGCTCGGCCTCGTCGTGGAAGCCGCTCAAGCGCACCTGCGCGCGGTTCGACAACGGCCGCCACTGCGCCTCGCCGCGGCTGCTGAGCACCAGCAGGCCGTCGGAATCGTGCACGCGCGGGCGAAAATCATCAACCAGCGCCGGGCCGGTCTCGCCGTGGGTGAACATGCTGGTCAGCGCGCCGATGCCCGGGCGCAC
>SKKM01000195.1 GCA_007121485.1 Wenzhouxiangella sp.
GATACCAGGCACTCACGCCGGCTACCACGATGCCGCCGGTGATGAAGGAAGCCAGCGCCATGTGCCCGAAGCGATAGGGGAACGACGGGTTGAAGATGGCCTGGATCCAGGAGGTCATGTGCACCATGCCGTCCACCATTTCGACACCGGCAGGCGTGTGCATCCAGCTGTTGGCCGACAGGATCCAGAACGAGGAGATGAATGTACCGATGGCCACCATGCAGGCCGAGAACAGATGCATGCCCTTCGGCACCTTGTCGCGTCCGAACAGCAGTACGCCGAGGAAGGTGGCCTCGAGGAAGAACGCGGTGACCACCTCGTAACTCAGCACGGGTCCCAGGAAGTTGGAGGCTGAAAAGGCGAAGTTGCTCCAGTTGGTACCGAACTGGAAGGCCATGACAATGCCCGACACCACGCCCATGCCGAAGACCACGGCGAACACCTTGATCCAGAACTTCGACAGTTTCAGGTAGACGGGATTGTTGGTGCGGAAATGCAGGGCTTCCAGCACGGCAACGTAGGCCGCCAGGCCAATCGTGAATACGGGGAAAATGGCGTGGAAAGACACCACGAATGCGAACTGAATTCGCGAGATGAGGATCGGATCGAGTTCCATGCGACCAGCCTTTTTGGAGCCGACGCGTAGTATACATAATCGATCGCTGATCTATGTCAGCGGGTGCCGCTGGCAGCGCCTTATTCGGGTCCGAAAACCGTTACGACCAGGCGCCTTTGATGTGGCCGATGACGGTGTTCCCACAAATAAATGCCCTGCCAGGTTCCCAGCGCCAGCCGACCCTGCACCACGGGTATGGACAAATCGGTCTGGGTCAGGGCGCTGCGCACGTGGGCGCACATGTCGTCGGGGCCCTCGGCGGTATGGACGTAACGCGGGTCGCCGTCGGGGGCCAGGTCGGAAAAGAAGGTTTCCAGATCGGTGAGCACGTCCGGATCGGCGTTCTCGCTGATCAGCAGCGATGCCGAGGTGTGGCGGATGAATACCGAGCACAGCCCGGTCTGGATGCCGGAACCGTTGACCACCTCGGCCACCTCCCGGGTCACCTCCAGCAACTCGCGCCCGGAAGTCCGGATGGTCAGTTCCCGTTGCGTGAGCCGGTTCATTTCAACTCCGCCAGCAGCTCGCCCTGGTGGGCTTCCTGCAGCGGCTGCAGCACTTCGTTCATGTCGCCTTCGAGAATGTTGTCCAAGGCATACAGGGTCAGCCCGATTCGATGATCGGTCAAGCGCCCCTGGGGAAAGTTGTAGGTGCGGATTCTTTCCGAGCGGTCGCCGGAGCCGACCTGCAGCTTGCGCTCGGCCGCCCGCTGGCTGCGCTGAGCCTCGCGCTCGGCCTCGAGCAGGCGGGCGCTCAGCAGGCTCATGGCGCGGGCCTTGTTCTTGTGCTGCGAGCGCTCGTCCTGGCACTCGACGACGATGCCGGAGGGCAGGTGAGTGATGCGGATCGCCGAATCGGTGGTGTTGACGTGCTGGCCGCCGGCGCCGGATGAGCGGAAGGTGTCGATGCGCAGTTCGGCCGGGTTGATCGAGACGGCGTCGACCTCGTCGACCTCCGGCAGGATGGCCACGGTGCAGGCCGAAGTGTGAATGCGGCCCTGCGACTCGGTGGCCGGCACCCGCTGCACGCGGTGGGTGCCGGATTCGAACTTCAGGCGCGAGTAGGCGCCGCGGCCTATGACGCGGGCGATTACCTCGCGATAGCCTCCGGCTTCGCTGGCCTGGGCCGACAGGATTTCCACCGTCCAGCCCTGGCGCTCGGCGTAGCGGGTGTACATGCGCAGCAGGTCGCCGGCAAACAGTCCGGCCTCCTGGCCGCCGGTGCCGGCGCGGATTTCCAGGAAGATATTGCGCTCGTCGTTCGGGTCTTTGGGCAATAGCAGGCGCTGGAGCTCCTCGTCCAGGTCCGCCTGCCGTTGTTCGAGTCGGGCGACTTCCTCGGTGACCAGCTCGCGCAGTTCGCGATCGCCCTCGGCGAGCATGTCGCGGGCTTCCGTGCGCGCCGACTCACACTCGTTCCAGGCGCGCCAGACGCCGATGATGGGGTCGAGTTCGGCGTACTCGCGCGAGTAGGCCTGGAAGCGGCGCTGGTCGCCGATGACCTCGGGTTCGGCAAGCAGGCGCGCCAGTTCCTCGAAGCGTTCGCTGACCTCGTTCAGGCGTTGGTGGATGCCGTGATCCATGGCCGTCAGTCCCGCTGCAGGAAATAGAAACGAGCCGCTTCGAGCAGGGTTTCATCGTCGCTCTCGGCCGCCTGGCGAACACGCACGCTGGGCCCGTGCAGCAGCCGGTTGACCAGCCGATGGCCGAGGCGGCGCACCACGTCTTCGGCCGGACGACCGCCCGCCAGTTCCTGCAGCGCTTGCTGCAGCAGCAGGTCACGCTCGGCCTGGGCGCGTTGCCTGAGATCCTTCAGGGTGGCGCTGGTGGATTGCAGGCGCAGCCAGCGTTCGAAGGCAACGACCTCGGACTCGATGATTTCCATGGCCTTGTGCAGCGCCGCCATGCGTTCCTTTTGCCCGGATTCGACGATTGCGTGCAGGTCGTCGATGGTGTAGAGGAAGAGGTCCGCAAGCTCGGCACTGGCCGGCTCGATGTTGCGCGGAACCGACAGGTCGAGCGCGAACATAGGCTGATGCCGGCGGCGATTGATGGCCTGGCGAAACATGTCGCGGCTCAGGATCGGCACCTTGCTGCCGGTGCAGGCCAGGACCAGATCATGTGCCTGCAGCAGTTCCGGCACCTGCTCGAGCGGGGCGGCGGTCGCGCCCAGGCGACCGGCCAGCTCGCGGGCCCGCTCCGGGCTGCGGTTGGCGATCGTCATTCGGCGAATGCCGTGTTCCCGGTAGTGCACGGCACATTCCTCGATCATTTCGCCGGCCCCGATCATCAGCACCCTCAGCGCCTCCAGCGAGCCGAAGATCTGGCGCGCCAGGCGCAGCGAGGCAAACGGGAGCGTGACGGGGTTCTGGCCGATGGGTGTTTCCGTGCGCACGCGCTTGGCGCCCGCGAAGGCGTGCTGAAACATGCGGTCCAGCTTGCTGTCCAAGCAGCCGATTTCGTGTGCCAGCTGCCATGCCTGCTTGACCTGCCCACCGATCTGAGGCTCTCCGATGACCATCGAATCCGCACCGCTGATCACCTTCATGAGGTGAAATATGGCGGCGGCCTGATCGAGATGGTAAAGATGCTCCTGGTACTGGCCGGGATCCAGCCCGTGCCAGTCGTGCAGCCAGTCGATGACCAGGCGCGTGATAGGCTTCCGGCTCGCGGTGTAGATCTCGGTTCGGTTGCAGGTGCTGACGATGGCGCAGCCCATGACTTCCGGGGTGGCCGCCAGGCTGCGGAGCGCATCGGGCAGGGTTTCCGCGGCAAAGGCCAGCCGCTCCCGAATCGCGATCGGGGCGGTGTGGTGGCTGATACCAACGGACGATAAGGACATGCTGAATGAAATGTCGGAAAAACTGATCATTGTGACCTTGAGCGCAAGCCAGTTCAAGCGGCTGGCGACCGGCCTGGTGCTGATCCTGGTCCTTGCCGGATGTGCAGCGCTCTCCGCGCCGGGTCCGCAGGGGAAGCCGGATCAGCCACCCGGCACCGCATCCTACACCGAAGCGGAACGCTTGGGCCGAGTCTCTGCACTTTTGCAGCAGGCCGAGCAGAGCCGCGCCCTGGGTGACCAGGAAGGCGTTCTGGCCGCCATGGTCGAAGCGGCCGAAATCGCCGGAGATCCGGAGCTGACCCGGCAAACCGTGGCCATGGCCTGGCGTCTCGGCGATTGGCCGGCCCTGGTCAGGGCCACCGAGCTTTGGCGGGCCGAAGATCCGGACTCCGACGACGCCCGGCGCCTGCACGCCCTGGGCCTGCTCAACAGCGGGCGAACGGACGAGGCGACCTCGTTGCTGGGTGAGTGGTTGATGGATTCCGGTCAGCAGGAACCGGCCTGGCGAGAACTCGTGCAGTTGCTGGCGGCGGTGGAAGACCCCGCGGTGGCCGACCAGGTCTTCGATGCGGTGGTCGCGCTGGGCGAGAGATCCGCTGACGAGGCAGCGGTGCTGACCGCACGCAGCCGCCTGAACTGGCAGCTCGATCGACCGGAGGTCGCACGGGAGCTGGCGCTGGCGGCGGCGGAGCAGTCCGGCAAGCGCGAGGACCTGGTCTGGGCGGCCCAGTTGGCGTCGGCTTTCGACGATTACGAACAGGCGCTGGATCTGTATCGGCGCGCTCGGGAACTCGATCCGGATGACGTCGTCCTCGGCCTGTCGGAAGCCGAGGCCCTGCGCCAGCTCGATCGCCTCGATGAAGCGCTGACGGTTCTGGAGGAATTGGAGCCCGACCCGGACGTGCTCTACAGCATTGCCACCTACAGCCAGCTGAGTGGGCGTCATACCGAGGCGCGCGAAGCCTGGGAGCTGATGGCGGCCTGGGCGCCGGTCGAGGACGCCAATCAGCACGCCTTCATGGTGGCGTGGCTGGCGGAAATCCTGGAAATGCCGGAAGAGGCTGCCGCCTGGTACTCGCGCGTGCGCGGCGGACCGAACGTCGATCGGGCATTGCTGCGCCGGGCGCTGCTGCTGGCTGCCGAAGACCGGCTTGACGAAGCCCGGCAAATGCTGGTCCTGGCCCGCGACACGGAACAGCGCGACCTGCGTGAGCAGGCCTGGCTGATCGAGGCGGAGTTGCTGCGCGACGGCGGCCGTGCAGATGAGGCGGTGGCCTTGCTGGGAGAGGCCCTGCGCAACAATCCGTCCAGCATCCCGCTGCTTTACTCGCGGGCGATCAACGCGATCGAGATGGACGATCTGGAACTGGCGGAACAGGATCTCCGGCGCATCATCCAGATCGACGGCGAAAACGCCATGGCATTGAATGCCCTGGGCTATACGCTGACCGATCGCACCACCCGGCACGCAGAGGCCTACCGGCTGATCCGGCGGGCGCTGGAATTGTCCCCGGACGAGCCGGCCATTCTGGACTCGATGGGCTGGGTGTATTTCCGCCTGGGCCGTCCGGAAACGGCGCTGGGCTACCTGGAGCGGGCGCTCAGCGGAGAAGACAATCCGGAAATCGCCGCCCACCTGGGCGAGGTGCTGTGGCATCTCGAACAGCCCGAGCGGGCACGCGAGGTGCTTCATTCGGCCTGGGAGAGGCATCCGGACGACCGCCACCTGGCTGACACCATGGAACGTCTGGAGTTGTGGCCATGATGCGCCTGGTCGCGCTGCTTGCGCTGTGCCTGCTGGTGGCCGCCTGCGCCGTGCGGGAGCCGCGGCCGGAAGGTGCCTGGCTGGACGAGCGCGAGGCCTGGTTTGCCCAGCACCCGAACTGGGAGGTGTCCGGGCGCCTGGCCCTTTCCGACGGTGAGCGCGGTGGCCAGATGGCTTTCAGCTGGTATGCCGAGGGCGATCAGCACGAGGTACAACTGCGCACAGTGGCGACCGGCAAGCGCTGGCGGCTGCTGTTCAATGATTCGGGTGCCTTGCTCGAGGGCAGCGACATTGGGCTGCTGCGCGGCCCGGATCCGGATCTCCTGGTGGCCGAGGTCGTGGGCTGGCCCATCCCGGTCAGCCACCTGGTGTACTGGCTGCGCGGTCTGCAGGGTCCCTCGGGCGAGATGGTGCGCTTTGCCGCGGACGGAACCATGACGGAAATCCTGGCGCCGCCGTGGACCCTGGAATACCAGCGTTTCGGCCAGGGCCAGCAGGGGCCGCTGATGCCGACGCGCATCGAGGCCAGCAGCCCGCCGCACCAGGTCAGGGCGGTGATGCGCGATTGGCGCTGGCCGGACCCCGGCCCCTGATTTGTCGCTATAATGCGCCCGGAACCGTGGTCAAGGGAGATCTTCCACGGGATGCCAATCTGCTGGGACGTCGCCAAGCTGGTTAAGGCACGGGGTTTTGATCCCCGCATTCGCAGGTTCGAATCCTGCCGTCCCAGCCAATTTTCTTCCGAGTCCGAAGTCTCGAAAGCGAAGCGGGTGCGCTGTTGAAAGACTCCTCCGTCATGGTGTTCACCGGGACCGCGAACCCGGAACTCGCAGGTTCGATCGCCGAGTGTCTTGGAACGTCCCTGGGGCGGGCCAATGTCGGCAAGTTCAGCGACGGCGAAACCATGGTCGAAATCATGGAAAACGTTCGCGGTCGCGATGCCTACGTCGTCCAGCCGACCTGTCAGCCGGCCGCCGAGAATTTCATGGAACTGCTGGTCATGGTCGATGCCCTGGTCAGGGCTTCTGCTTCCAGGGTCACGACCGTCATCCCGTATTTCGGCTACGCGCGCCAGGATCGGCGTCCCAGGTCCTCGCGGGTGCCGATCACCGCCAAGGTTGCTGCGCGCATGATCAGCGTGGCCGGCACGCATCGCGTGGTCACCGTGGACCTGCATGCCGACCAGATCCAGGGTTTCTTCGACATCCCGGTCGACAACGTCTACGCCTCGCCGCTGACGCTGGCCGACATCTGGAAGCACTACACCTCCGACGAGATCATCGTGGTCTCACCCGACGTGGGCGGCGTGGTGCGGGCGCGGGCCATCGCCAAGCGCCTGGACGCTGACCTGGCCATCATCGACAAGCGCCGCCCGCGCGCCAACGAGGCCACGGTGATGAACCTGATCGGGGATGTCGAAGGCAAGATCTGCGTGCTGGTCGACGACATGATCGATACCGCCGGCACGCTGTGCGCTGCGGCGGGCGCGCTCAAGGAGAAGGGTGCGAGCCGGGTGGTGGCCTACTGCGTGCATCCCGTGCTTTCGGGCAAGGCCATCGACAACATCCGCAACTCGACGCTGGATGAAATCGTGGTCACCGACACCATCCCCTTGAGCGAAGCGGCCCGGGAGTGCGGCCGGATTCGCCAGCTGTCGGTCGCGCCCATGCTGGCCGAGACCATCCGCCGCATGTCCGAGGGCGAGTCGGTCAGTTCCCTGTACGTCGACTAGACGGCCAGATCCCTGCTAACTGTAGCCGATCCACACCGCGATCATCATCGCGATGGAGCCGGCGATCAGCAGCTTGACGATCAGCGGAAAGATGAAGCGGAACCAGCGGTCGTAGGGAATCCCGGCCAGGCCGATGATGCCCATCAGCACCGCGTTGGTCGGCACGATCATGTTCATGAAGCCGTCGCCGAACTGGAAGGCCAGCACGGC
>SKKM01000067.1 GCA_007121485.1 Wenzhouxiangella sp.
CCTGCAGCTCCTCCGGACTGATCCACAACCCGGGCAGTTCGAAATGCCCGGCCAGGCTGCGATCGTAGTAGAAACCCCGGGTTTCCTCGTCCTGCTCCAGCGGTGCGCCCAGGCGATCGCGGAGTTCGGCAATCAGGCGATACAGGGTGGCCTGGCTGCAGCCCAGTTCGTCCATCAGCGCCTGGCGCGAAATCGGGGTGCGACGCGCCCTCAGGATGTCGTGCAGGTGGTACAGACGCTCGCGCCGGGACATGCTTTCAGCTGGGTGGGCAGGCCTTGCAGCGCCCGTAGATCTCCAGCACCTGGCGCGTGGCGGCAAAGTCGTGTTCGGCCGCCACCTCGCTCAGCGCCCGGGCCAGCGCCCGGTTATGCACTTCGGTCACCGACTGGCACTTCTCGCAGATCAGAAAATGGCCCTGGTGCTGGTGCTCGGGGTGGATGCAGCTGACGAAGGCGTTGAGCGTTTCCAGGCGATGAATGAAGTGGTTTTCCAGCAGGAAATCCAGCGCCCGGTAAATCGTGGGCGGCGCCGCCCCCGGTCGCTCGGCCTTGAGCTGGTCAAGCAGGTCGTAGGCCTTGACCGGACCGTCGGCCGCCAGCACCAGTTCCAGCACCCGTCTCCGCGTTGGCGTCAGGCGCAGGCCGCGCGAGCGGCAGTGGTGCTCGACTTCGGCAATCAGCTGTTTCGAGTTCATGACCGGATTCTAGCAGGCGGGTGCCGCCCGTCACTCCGCGGCATCGGCCCGCGCGCCGATCCAGTCCAGCGCACGGGCGATGCGCGCCAGGCTGCGCTCGCGGCCGACCAGCCACAGGGTCTGGTTGATGGCCGGCGACTGCCCGTGCCCCATCAGCGCGACCCGGAGCGGCATGCCGATCTTGCCGAATCCCACGCCCAGAGAATCGGCGGTGTCCTGTACCGCCGACTGCAGCGCTTCGGGCTGCCAGTCATCCAGCGCCTGCAGCCGCTCATGCAGCGCCTGGAGCGGCTCCAGCGCCACGGGCCGGAGGTGTTTCTTCGCCGCACCCGGCTCGAAATCATCGAAATCCGCGTAGAACGGCCGGCTCTGCTCGACCAGTTCGACCAGGGTATCGAAGCGCCCGGCCTGCACATCGAGCAGATCGGCCGGATCGGGGCCGGCCGCCGGCTGCAGGCCGGCGCGCTCGAGGTGCCACATCAACTCGGCGAGCACCTGCTCGCGGTCACCCTCGCGCAGGTAGTGCTGGTTCAGCCACTTGAGTTTTTCGGTGTCGAAGCGCGAAGCCTTGCGGTTGACGTCTTCAATCCGGAACAGCTCGACCAGTTCAGCGCGCGAAAACACTTCCTGGTCGCCGTGCGACCAGCCCAGACGGGCCAGGTAGTTGACCAGGGCATCGGGCAGGTAGCCCTGCTCACGCCAGGCCATCACGCCCACCGCGCCGTGGCGCTTGGACAGACGCTGGCCGTCGTCGCCAAGAATCATCGGCACATGGGCGAAGACCGGCGGCTCGGCGCCGAGCGCGCGATAGATGTTGATCTGTCTTGGGGTATTGTTGATGTGGTCGTCGCCGCGGATGACCAGGTTGATGCCCATGTCGATGTCGTCGACGACCACGGCCAGGTTGTAGGTCGGCGTGCCGTCGGCGCGCATGATGACCAGGTCGTCGAGTTCGGCGTTGGCGATCTCGATCCGCCCGCGCACCTGATCATCGAACACCACGCTGCCGTCGTCGGGATTGCGGAAGCGGATCACCGGCTCCATGCCCTGCGGTGGGGCGGCAAGATCGCGGCAATGCCCGTCGTAGCGCGGCTTCAGCCCTGCCGCCATGGCCTCCTCGCGCAGACGATCGAGGCGCTCGCGCGAGCAGTAGCAGGGGTAGGCCTGTCCCTGTTCCAGCAGTCGATCGACCACTTCACGATAGCGATCCAGGCGCTGGCTCTGGTAGAACGGCCCTTCATCCGGCGTCAGTCCGAGCCAGGCCATGCCGTCCAGGATGGCGTGCACCGAGGCCTCGGTGGAACGTTCGCGGTCGGTGTCCTCGATGCGCAGGATGAAGTCCCCGCCGGTGGCACGCGCGGCCAGCTGGCAGAACAGGGCCGTGCGGGCGCCGCCGATGTGGAGAAATCCGGTCGGCGATGGCGCAAAGCGCGTGCGGATCGGCGTGGCCTGAGTCGTCATCGAATGGCGGAAGTTGAGGTCAACCTCTCATTTTAGCGGATGCCCGTGTTTCCGGATCATGCACTGAATGGCTTTAAACTCCATCTTTTTGCCGACGACACCGTCAGGACTGCACCGGCTCATGCGAGCCGCTTGAACCATGCCGCCAATCGACGTTCCGACCACCGCTGCCGAAGACCGCAAGCTGCTCAGGCGTCACCTGAGCTGGCGGCGGCGCCTGCCGATGACCGAACGCCTGGCCGTCGCGGCGCTGATCCTGCTGTTCGGGCTTTCCGGCAACACCGGGTTGAACCAGCTGGAACAGATCCAGGCGCGCGGCGGCCTGATCATGCTGACCCTCAATGGCGCCACCACGTACTTCGTCGGCGCCGAGGGTGAAACCGGCTTCGAATACGACCTGGCCCGCTACTTCGCCGATCGCCTGGACGTGCCCCTGGAGGTGATACCGGTCGCCACCATCGCCGACCTGATCCCCTACCTGCAGGCCGGGCGCGGCGACTTCATCGCGGCCAACCTGTCGCGGACAACGGAGCGCATGAGCGATCTGCGCTTCGGCCCCGTCTACGAGACGGTCCAACCCGTCGTCGTTTACCGCCGCGGCAGCCGCCGGCCGCAAACACTTGAAGACCTGCAGGGGGGAACGCTGGTCATTCCGGCGGGGACTACCTATGCCGCCATCCTGCACCAATCCGGAGTGGCACTGAACTGGACGGAGGACGGCGAGGCCAGTATCGAGGACTTGCTCGAAGCCGTCAGCGCCGAAACCATCGACTACACGATCCTCGACTCCAACGTTTTCGAACTCAACCGGCGCTTCTTTCCGGCCCTGAGGCCGGCCTTCGAACTGCCGGAGACCCAGCAACTGGCCTGGGCCACCCGCCGCATGGATGACGACAGCCTGGTCCAGGCCATGCGGGAGTTCTTCCACCAGGCCGACCAGGCCGGCGTCGTCGCCTCGGTCCGGCAGCGCCACTTCGAGCACATCGAAACCTTCGAGCCGGTCGGCACCTTCACCTTTCTGCGCCAGGTCCGGGAACGCCTGCCGCCGCTGCGGCCGATGTTCGAACAGGCCGCCGCGGACTACGATCTGGACTGGCGGCTGCTGGCGGCGGTCGGCTACCAGGAGTCGCACTGGGACCCCGACGCCGTGTCCCGCACCGGCGTGCGCGGCATCATGATGCTGACCCAGCGCACCGCCCGCCAGGTCGGCATCGAGGACCGCCTCGACCCGGCCCAGAGCATCGAGGGCGGCGCGCGCTACCTGCGCTCGATCATCGAGCGTCTGCCGGAGCGGATCGAGTTCCCCGACCGGCTGTGGCTGGCCCTGGCTGCATACAACGTCGGCTTCGGGCACCTTGAGGACGCGCGCATCCTGACCCAGCGCCGGGGCGGCGATCCAGACCGCTGGCTGGACGTCCGCGACACCCTGCCCCTGCTGACCCAGGAACGCTGGCATCGACAAACCCGCTTCGGCTATGCGCGCGGCTACGAGCCGGTGCACTTCGTCGAAAACGTGCGCACCTTTTTCGAGATTCTGCTGTGGATGGAGGGGCGGGACCATCCGCTGCTGGTGGACAGCGCCGAAGACCTGATCGAGACCTGAACGCCCTCAGCCGGCCGCTTCCCGTTCCAGCCAGATACAGGTGCCGCTGGCCGCCTTGATGGCCTCGAGCCGGGCCTGGTGCGCCGCCCGCTCGGCCGGCGAGGCGCGGGCCACGACCAGACGCGAATAGTCGATCTCCTCGCCGGATCCCGGCCGCGCCGAATCGGCCGACGGCAGCTGCAGCTCCAGGCCCAGCGCCACCTGCCCGCCGGTCATGGCCAGGTAAACCTCGGCCAGCAGCTCGGCATCGAGCAAGGCGCCGTGCAGGTCGCGGCCGGAGTTGTCGACCTCGTAGCGCTTGCACAGGGCGTCCAGGCTGACGCGCTGGCCCGGATGCAGTTCACGCGCCATGACGACCGTGTCGAGGATGCTGGCCACGTCCTCGATCAGGATTTTCTCCGGCCGCTCCAGTCGGGCCAGCTCGGCGTTGAGAAAGCCGACATCGAAAGGCGCGTTGTGGATGATCAGCTCGGCGCCGGCGATGAAATCGAGAAACTCATCGACGATGTCGGCGAAACGCGGCTTGTCGGCCAGGAAGTCGTTGCTGATGCCGTGCACCTGTAGCGCGCCGCTTTCAATCTCCCGGTCCGGGTTCAGAAAGACATGGAAATGCCGGTCGGTGACCCGGCGGTCGTGGATTTCCAGGCAGCCGATCTC
The DNA here is from genome assembly GCA_007121485.1 of Wenzhouxiangella sp. Classification (GTDB taxonomy): domain Bacteria; phylum Pseudomonadota; class Gammaproteobacteria; order Xanthomonadales; family Wenzhouxiangellaceae; genus Wenzhouxiangella. Next base: position 4,417 of record SKKM01000067.1, read on the forward strand.
GATGATGCGGTGGCCGTCGGCATGCTCCAGGCCGGTGGTTTCGGTATCCAGCACGATCTGACGCATGAAATTCGTTTCCGGCATGGTCATGCAGCGCTCGCAGCTCTGGCAGCGGCCGAGGCAAGCGCGTCGGCGCGTTCATTTTCCGGGTGGCCGCTATGGCCCTTGACCCATTCCCAGCGCACGCTGTGCCGGTTGACCGAACGGTCCAGGCGTTCCCAGAGATCGGCGTTCTTGACCGGCTTGCGGGCGGAAGTCTTCCAGCCGTTGCGCTTCCAGTTGTGCAGCCAGCTGGTGATGCCCTGGCGCACGTACTGCGAGTCGGTGGTCAGGATCACCTCGCACGGACGCTTCAGCGCATCCAGCGCCTCGATCGCGGCCATCAGCTCCATGCGGTTGTTGGTGGTGAGCGCATCACCTCCGGACAGTTCGCGCTCGCTGCCGTTCCAGCGCAGCAGCGCGCCCCAGCCGCCGGGGCCGGGATTGCCCAGGCAGGCGCCGTCGGTCCAGATGTGCACGACGCTGCTCACGCCGCCCGGCACTGCGACACCGCGCCAACCGGCCCCGCCACCGCCGGCCGGGTGAACTTCATGCGGCGAACGGTCGCCGGGCGCTGCGGCTTGCTCGCCGACAGGACCAGGATGGGGCTCCAGCCGGGAACCAGCCCGCGCCAGACCGCGTGCACCGGCAGGTTCAGCTGCAGTCGATGGCGGCTGTGCAGCAGCTGGAAATGCGGCCAGCTCGGCAGCCACATGGCTGAGCGCCCCAGCTCGCCCCAGGCCGCCAGGTGCCAGGGATTGGCGCTGACCGACACCAGCAGGCCGCCGGGTTTGAGCAGGCGCAGGATTTCAGCCAGGGGATCGGCGCCGATGCCGGGCTGCCAGACATGGCGCAGCAGCACCGCCGGGACCGACTCGCTGTCCAGCGGCAGCTCGTCCGGGCGGGCGCGAAAAGGCCAGCAGCAGCCAGCGTCGTTGAGCATGATCCGCGAGCGCGGCAGGTCGAGGCGCGGCGAGGGGCTGGTCGCAGGCGCCATCTCCAGTACCCACTCGGGCCGCAACTCGCCGAACGCGGCCGCGATCAGCCGGTTTTCAGCCGCCTGCAGGGCCGCGAAGGAGCGAAGACTCACGGTCAGGCTAGAATCGAACTCATGATGGCTCAAAGCATACCAGAAGGCCCCCGAAATGCCGCTGCAAATCCAGCCCATCCCAGCGTTTGAAACCAACTACATCTGGGCGTTGCACGACGATCGCCACTGCGCCATCGTCGATCCGGGCAGCGCCCCCGAGGTCCTGGAATTCCTGGAAGCCCAGGATCTGACGCTGTGCGCCCTGCTGCTCACCCACCACCACCACGATCACATCGGCGGCGTCGACGCGCTGCTGTCGCGACAGGCGGTTCCGGTGTGGGGTCCCGCCGACGAGCGAATGCCGCAGGTCGACCGCGTGGTTGCCGAGGGCGATCGCGCGCTTGTTCCCGAACTCGGCCTCGAGTTTCAAGTGATCGAAACCCCCGGGCACACCCGCACGCACATCGTTTATCACGACGATGCCCGCCTGCTGGCCGGTGACACCCTGTTCTCGGTCGGCTGCGGCCGCCTGTTCGAGGGCAGCCCGGCGCAGATGCAGCGTTCGCTGGACAAGCTGGCCGCGCTGGATCCGGACATCATGGTTTACTGCGCGCACGAATACACGGCAGACAACTGCCGCTTCGCCCTGGCGGTCGAGCCCGGCAACAGGCCACTGCAGCGCTGGGCCGAAGAGGTGGAGCGGCGGCGCGCGCAGGGTGCCATCACCTTGCCGACCCGGCTCGGCGACGAGTTGGCCTACAACCCGTTCCTGCGAACCCGCGAGTCCAGCGTGATCGCCGCCGCCCGGGCGCGCGAACCGGCATCCGGCACCGACCCCGCCGAAGTCTTCGGCGTCATCCGGCGGTGGAAAGACAGCTTCTAGTCCCTGGCTTCTGGCTTGGCAAAAGTCAAAAGCCTCTCGCCAAGACGCCAAGACGCCAAGGGCGCAAAGGAAGAAAAAGGGTTTTGTGTTGCGCATCTTTCGACCCTACTCGCCTTCGCGAGGGGCTTGGCAGAACTCAGAGCGCCGCACCAAGGTGGCTTGATAGCTGGCCAAAACTGCCGCTGGTACGACAGGCCTTTTGTTTTTCTCTCTTTTCCTTGGCGCCCTTGGCGTCTTGGCGAGAGGCTTTTCAGAATTCAATCGTTGCACCAATAACTGCCCGTGACGGCATTGCGCGCGTCGCTGCCGTATACTCTATCGCTTGATCGCGATAGAAGGATAAGGTCATCGACCTCGAACTGATCAACCGGCACTGCACGCTGCTGGCCGACGCCACGCGGCTGCGGCTGCTCGCCCTGCTGGACCAGGAAGAACTGACGGTGGCCGAGCTGGCCGAGGCCACGCGCCTCGCCCAGCCGCGCGTATCCACTCATCTGGCCCGGCTGCGCGAAGCCGGGCTGGTCGTGGACCGGCGCGACGGGGTGTCGGTCTATTACCGCCTGGCCTCGATCGACGAGCAGCCGGAACTGCATCAGCTGTGGAGCCTGTTTCGCACCCGCCTCGACGACGCCCTGGTCGTCGAGGACGCCGAACGCCTGCCCGAGGTCCTGCTCAAGCGCTCCAGCGGGCGCAACTGGCCGGACGCGGTGGCCGGCGACATGGAACGCCACTATTCCCCAGGCCGCAGCTGGGA
>SKKM01000235.1 GCA_007121485.1 Wenzhouxiangella sp.
CGACTTCTCCGCTGATGATCGGCTCGACGCTGACCACCTCGGTGCCGTCCAGGACGATGCGATGGACTTCTTCGACCAGCAACATGCCGGCAAACAACTGGCCCTGCCAGGCCGGGAAGGCGTCGCCGTGGAAAAAGGCCAGCCCCGAAGGCGCGTGCGATTCCTCCCACACGTGCGCCGGTGGCGTCACGCCGGGCGCCGAGCGACCGATGCCGATCTTTTCATCGGTGCGGTACTCGGTGCCGAAGGACACATGCGGCCAGCCGAAATTGGCCCCGGCCTCGATGCGGTACAGGAGATCACCGCCGTTGGGTCCGTGGCCGGTGGCCCAGACCTCACCGGTGAGCGGGTTGATGGCCAGGCCCTGGTTGTTGCGATGACCAAAGGAGAAGATTTCCGGGCGCAGGTTGCCCGGCGCCTGTCCGACGAAGGGGTTGTCGGCCGGCGCGCCACCGTCCTCGTTCAGGCGGATCACGCTGCCGATCGGGTTGGTCAGGTCCTGGGCCGGATAGCGCAGACCGCGATCGCCGATGGTCATCAGCAGGGTGCCGTCGCCGAGAAAGACGATGCGCGAGCCGTAGTGCCGGCCCGGGTTGGTGCGCGGCATGACCGCATACAGGGTTTCAAGGTCCACCAGCGCCGTGCCCTCGTCGTTCAGCCGCGCGCGCGCCAGCGCCGGCGAGGTGCCGCGGTCGGAACCGTCGGTGACCGAGTCCGGATCGCCCGGGCTCGAGTAGGTGAAGTAAATCCAGCCGTTGTCGGCAAAGTCGGGATGCACCACCACGTCCAGCAGACCGGCCTGGCTGCCGCCTTCCGGCGCCGTGCGCTGGTCTTCCTGCGCATGGATGGGGGGCAGGCCCTCCAGCGAGACGACCGAGTCGCCGTCGACCAGCAGCAGGTTGCCGCCGCGCTCGCTGACCAGCATGCGCCCGTCAGGCAGCCAGGCCACCGCCCACGGGTGCCGGACGCCGGCAAGCACCTGCACGATCCGGATTTCGGCCTCGTCGGTGCTGCGGTCAGCCACGTGACGTTCCACCACTCGCGGCTCTGCGGCGGCCGCTGCGGAAGCCAGCATCAGGCCGGAAACGACACCGACTTTAATATTTTTTATCATATTTTTCATGTCCTTAGCTCCTGTCGAATGCGTACGCACTGTAGTGCGTTCACATCAAGGTGGGGTGAAGCGGCCGGCAAGCCAGGCTCCGGGAGCGTCAGCCGAGGCGTCCGGTTCGATGCTCGCAGCCACACACGCTCGACCATTGGATTACACTCATATTTCTTGCGCCCGGACCGGGCCCGGCCAGGGGTACGACACATGCAGGAAGCGATCTCCCCTGATCGCAACCGACTGCTGGCGGCGCTGTCGCGGCAGAGCCGACAGCGGATTTTCCCGGCGCTGCGGCGGGTCGACCTGCCGCTGGGCTTTGTGTTGCACGAGGCGCTTGAGCCGATTACCGAGGTGTACTTCCCGGTTGACGGCATCGTCTCGCTGCTCAGCTTCACAAAAGCCGGCGAAACGGCCGAGATCTGCGTGGTCGGAAGCGAGGGTTTCGTTGACACCGCAGTGGTGCTCGGCGCCGACCGTACGCTGTGCCGGGCCATCGCCCAGAGCGCCGGCAGCGCCTACTGCATGTCCGCCGCCGACTTTCGGCGCGAGTTCAAACGCAACGCCGAGTTGCGTGCGGTGACGCTGGGCTATCTGCACAGCCTGATGACCCAGATCATGCAAAGCGTGATCTGCAACCGACATCACACCATTCTTCAGCAACTCGCGCGCTGGCTGCTGATGTCGCTGGATCGCCTGCCCGGCAACGAGTTGCACATGACCCAGGAACTGATCTCCGCCATGCTCGGCGTGCGACGCGAGGGCGTGACGGAAGCCGCCCGCAAGCTCAAGGCCGCCGGCGTGATCGATTACCGGCGGGGGCATATCACCGTGCTGGACCGGCCGCGCCTGGAACAGTTGTGCTGCGAATGCTACGCGGTCGTCGAGGCCGAGAGTGGCCAGTTCGCCAGTCGGGACCATGGCCGCTGAGGCAGCGCCCGGATCCTCAACTCGCGAGCCCGGCCTGCGGCAAGGCGGAAAAGAAACGGCGGCCCGAAGGCCGCCGTTGTTGGGTTGAAGATGACGGTCAATCAGTCATCATGTACGTCGTAGTCCGAGCAGTGCGGAACGTCCTCATATCCGTTGTTGTAGGAGTCGAGAAGTTCGGCAAGCTCGATTGCGTCGTCGCGATTGCAGGTCACGGCCTGATTGCGCCGAGGCCGAACGAACTCACCCGGTCCGCATGACTCGAACAGCGATGCGGCCGCATCCCAGGCCCGCTCCACATGGTCGGGAATGGCGGCTCCGTTGAGCACGTTCAGCGTGGCCGCCATGAACTGATGAGCCAGGATGTAGTAAGCGTCACCACCCTGCGGCGGGGTCCAGAACACATTGATCCAGCTATCGCCACCGAAGAACGGAGTGTCTTCGCCACAGCGCAGGCTCTCGTTTTCGGGATCACACTCGCCCGGCAGACCCAGATCTTCCCAACCCTCGTCTTCGATGTTGCCGACGCGCGCCCAGTTGTCGTCGTAAGGCGCCGGGCCATATGCTGAGTGCGTCTGCCAGTAACCACGGGTCAGCGTGCAGCCTTCCGGCGTGCAGTTGGCGTTGAGCAGCAAGACCTGGACCAGGGCCTGTTCTTCGTTAAGAACTTCATACGGATCATCCAGGGTGATGACTTGCGCTTCGTTGTCGATGCCGATTTCGCAGATGTCTTCGGCGAAGTCACCCGGTTCGAACCACGGCTCACCCCCGTTGTTGTCGCTGAAGGTAAAGACGAAGTCTTCCGGTTCAGCGAAGTAGCACAGCGGCACCAGCGGATCGTTCAGCTGCGTGATGTCCGGATCCAGACCGGCGACCGAGAACAGGTCGATAACGTCGACACAGGCGTTGACCGAGGTGGTCGGGTTGACGAACGAGAAGCTGACCGTGTCACGGTATTCGCTCGTTCCGGCAGGACTGATCACTGTTCCGTTCGCGCCAAAGTTGAAGTTCCGCTGGACAGCTTCGGCGGTATTGGTCCGCGTTGAACCATCAGGCAGTTCCTCAGGCCCGTAGCTGCAGGTCAGCGTTTCGCCGGCACCCAGCACGTACGGGAAGGTAGCCGGAGCACAGTCAACATCAACCAGACCAATACCTTCGATCAGGTCAGAAACGCTGTTGATCGTCGCGTCGATATCCGTCGCCGGGTTGGTGACGCTGATGGTGCCGGAGACGGCCCAGTCACTGTCTTCGGAACCGAGCGACTCGACCACGATCGTGTAGTCCAGACTGAAGATTTGCCCTTCTGCGAGCAGTTCGGTCTCAACATCGCGGTCGTAGGTCTTTTCGACATCCCAGAACCATTCACGGGTGAAGGTCGGGTTGGCAGTCTTGGCGACGTTCAGGACCCAGCAGGTCAGGGTGATGTTGGCGTCATCGGAATCCTCTGCGCCGGGAGTCGTGATGGAAGCGGTGTTCTCCACTGTCCGGAATCCGGAATTGGCCCCTTCCTCAAGCTCCACACCTTCACAAGTGAAGATCTGCCCGTAGGGTTCCGTGCAGCTTCCGTCGTCTGTGATGGCATCACAGGTCCAGGGACCGATTCCATCGAAGGTGTCGGTGAACGAAATGCTGCGGTTGATTTCGTTAGCCGTCCAATCGATATCCGCGGTGCCGGTGCTGGTGCGGCTCGCGCCGGCCATCGTATAGGCGGCGGTTGCCGTATTCAGCGTTGCACTGGCATCGTCTGGCGAGGCGGTGTAAGTGCAAGTGATGGATTCGCCACCAGCCACGGTCGCGGCGGGGCAATCGACAACAGCGGTCGTGCCGTCATTGAGCAGGTCGGTCACCAGCAGGTTGGTGGCATCGATGCCCGGGAACGGGTTAGTGATGGTGATATTGCCGGTCACCTCGAAATTGCTGTCCACGACGTCCGTGTTGGTGACCGTCACGGTGTAGTCGAAGGCATGCGAGTCGCCAAAGAAGATGGACGCTGCATCGGGATCGACCAACTTTTCGATTTCCCACTCGAAGGTGCGGTCAAAGGTACCGACTGCAGTCTTTTCAACCACCAGACTGAAGTTGAGGCAGACCTCGACATGACTGATATCGAAGATCCCCCCCGGCCCTGTCGGCGCCACAAGGTTCGTGTCGAACAACACATTGGTCAGGCCGTTGCCTTCGTAATCGTACAGGTTGGCGTTCGGACCGCCCTTGATAACGAAACCAGCAACCGGAACGGTGGATTCGAAGCCCACATGGCCATCACTGTCCGGGAAAGCCTCAGCGCGCAGAAAGGTGATTTCACCGCCAGGGATGGAATATGGGTTGTCGAAACCATCTTCCCAGTTGGCATCGCAATCCTCCGAAAAAACGCCGGGCGGGCCTTCGCAAATTGTTCCTTCAGGCGCTTGAGGCTTGAAGCCGAAGTCGTAGCCAAGGTCTGTACATGACGGGTTACCCGGGACTAGGTCCGGAGCAACCAGCGGGTTGGTGGAGGCCGATGCCGGCGCCAGGCCAGCAAAGGCGAACAGGGCGGCCAGCAGTACTACCACCCACGGATTTCGGGGACACGATCCCCTGCGAACCGATGTGTCCGCATCAGGTGTTGTCGTTTTCATCGCACTACCTCAACATCAAGGCGCGCAGCGTCATGTTCCCCGCCAAATGCTGCACGATCGATCAGGTGGCGGTCCCTTTGGCGACCTGTGGATGTTTTCTCTTTTCGACGATAGATACAGGTCTTGCCCCTTTGAACGGCACTGGGTTCAAAGTAGCTGCCGTTCGCGTTCATCAAACCGCAACCCCGACCCTGTTGTCTGTGCGGAATCGCACTTAGCGGGGTATTTTGTGCGCAGAATCACAACCACAATGACCGACCGGCACTGCAGGCGGCTGGCAGGGATGAACGCCGACCGGCGTTCGCGGCGGGATTTCAGCGGCTGGCGAGCTGGATGACCGGGGCGAAGAAGATCATCAGGATGAAGATGGCGGCGGCCAGGTAGATCACGGTGCGCACCGGATGACGGCGCAGGTGGGTCCAGAAGGTTTCGGCCCGGCCTTCGCGCCGGGCCTGTTCCAGTTCGGCGCGCACGCGCTGGCTGCGCTCGGCCTGGTAGTCGTCCATCAGTGCGCGCGCCCGCGGGTAGTCCTCCGCGTGACGCAGCCAGATGCCGCCGGCGGTGATGCCGAACGGCCCTGCCGGCGTGGCGTAGTGCTCGATGCCGTGCTGCTCCATCAGCTCGGCGACTTCGTGCGCTTCCTCTTCGGTGACGTTGCGCAGGTTGAGGAGCAACTTGGGCATCAGTGCAACGGCACCCTACTCGGGATTGCGCGCGGCCTCGTCGGCCAGCAGGCGTTCGCCGGAGCCGAAAGACACCGGCGACTGCGCGGCCAGCCAGGCCAGCACGGCGTAGGCAGCGGCGTTCTGGGCCAGCTCCTCGGGGTCAATCTTGTCCAGGGTGTCGTTTTCGGTGTGGTGGTAATCGAAATACGTGGTGCCGTCCTGGCGCAGATCGACCGCGGCCATGCCGAAGGGCGCCGAGGGAATGAAGTCCGGACCGCCGATGGCGCGACGCCCGCCCAGATCTATCCCCAAGGGCGCGAGCTCGGCCTGGATGGCCTCGATCACCGGCCAGGCCTCGTCGCTGACGCGCGCGGCGATCTCGTAGATGGGGCCGGCGCCGAAATCGGACTCGGCGCCAACCTGGATGTTGTGAAAGTTGTCGGCGTTCTCTTCCGCCCACACGCGCCCGCCCCACAGGCCGATTTCCTCGGCGGCGAAGTAGATGATGTGAATGGAGCGGTCCGGACGCCGGTCCAGGTCCAGGATCAGCCGTCCCGCCTCGGTGATGATGGCAATCCCCGCGCCGTCGTCCAGCGCGCCGGTGCCGACGTCCCAGGAGTCCAGGTGCGCGCCCAGGGCGACGATCTGTTCCGGGTATCTGGCCCCGGTGATCTCGGCGATGACGTTGTGCGAGGTGTAGGCCTCGATGAACTCGGCGTCGACCTCGACCAGGGCGCGCACCGGTTCGCCCAGTTCGATCAGGCGCTCCAGGCGGTCGGCGTCCGGATTGGAGATGGCCACGGCCGGCAGCGCCCGGGTGTCGGCGTCGAAGCGCTGGGTGCCGGTGTGGGCGAAGCGGTTGCGCGACGTGCCGATCGAGCGAATCATCAACGCCACCCCGCCCTTTTGTGCCGCCACGCGGGCGCCGATGGAGCGCGCCTGCACGGCCGGCCCGTAGGTCGATCCGTCGCGCGCCGGCTCCATGCGGTTGCGGATGAACACGATGCGGCCCTCGACTTGCGAGCGATCGGCCGCTTCCAGGGCGGCCAGGTTGTCGAACATGACCACTTCGGCCTCGACCCCGCCTTCCGCGGTGGCGGGCGAAAAGCCCAGCGCCAGGGTGACCATGTCGAAGGCCACCGGTGATGTGATCACCGCGCGCTCGAGCTTGCGGTGCCAGGTCGGGAAGGTCACCGGCTGCAGCCAGACGCGGTCGAAACCGCTTTCGGTGAGCAAGCTTTCGGCCCAGGCCACGGCGCGGGCGTCGGCCTCGGTGCCGGCCATGCGCGGGCCGATGCGGGTGGTCAGGTCGGCGACCACGTCGAAACCGCCGTCGCGCGACAGCGCCCGCTCGCGCAGGTCGCGAGCAATGCCCAGATCCTCTTCGCTGAACGGTTCGGCCGCCGCCGGGTTGAGCAGCAAGGCGGCCAGGGCAAACATCAAAAAGTACTTCATGCGGTTCCGTTTCCTCCAATGAATTGGGTGACGCCCTCCAGGAACATCTGCACGGCGATGGCGACCAGCAGCATGCCCATCAGGCGTTCGGTGGCAATCAGGCCGCGCTGGCCCAGCAGACGCTTCAG
>SKKM01000286.1 GCA_007121485.1 Wenzhouxiangella sp.
GCCAGGCGTTCGGCTTCCGCCTCGCCCACTTCATGCTCGTCGCTCAGGTCGGCCAGGGTCGCGTCCAGCTCCGGGTCGCGTTCCCGGATGCGGGCGAACAGGCGGTCTTCGCGCGGATGGTGAAAAGCATGGTGATAGCGCAACAGGTAGCGCATGGCCTCGGCCAGCAGCGGGCCGGCATCGTCGGGCGCCTTGGTCAGCCGCGCGGCCTGGGTGTCGATTTCGCGGAGTACGCGCGACAGGCCGGCGTGATCGCGGCGCAGCGCCCGCATGTAGACAGAACCGGGATCGGACGGCTGGCCGGCAACGCTCATGGACAGACCTCGCGAATGAAATCGGCCAGGCGGTCGATGGCGCGCCCGGACTCGGGCGCAAAGGACAGCGTCTGCCAGCCATGCGGCACCCGGTCCCAGACCTCGACCTCGGCCCGCACCCCGGCCGCGCGCGCCCGTTCGGCGCAGCGCTGCGAATCGTCGAGCAGGATCTCCCTGCTGCCGACCTGGAAAAACAGCGGCGGCAGGCCGGCATAGTCGCCCAGGACCGGGGAGACATAGGGATGATTGACCAGATCCAACTGATCGCCCAGGTAAAGGCGCCGGATATCGTCGCCGCGCTCGAGGCTGAGGACGGCATCATGGGGCGCGTTGGCGAGCCGCGAGCCGGCCTCGGAATCCTCGGTCAGGTCGGCGGCCGGCGACATCAACACCGCCCCGGCCGGCAGCGGCAGACCCTCATCGCGCACCGCCAGCAGCAGGGCCAGGGCCAGGCAGCCGCCGGCCGACATCCCGCTGACGATGATGTTGTCCGGGCCCACGTCCAGTTCGAGCAGCTGGCGGTAGGCTTCCACGCAGTCGTCAAGGCCGGCCGGAAAAGGATGCTCCGGGGCCAGCCGATAGAACACCAGGCGGCCGCGCGCATTGGCCGAACGGCACAGGCGCGCCAGCAGCAGGCGCTCGGCACGCACGAAGCGGGTCAGGAAGGCCCCGCCGGGGAAATGCAGGATGACGCGCTCGGTGGGGCCCGTCGCGGGGGTCAGCCACTCGGCATCGCAGTGGCTTAAAGGCGGCTCGCGGTCGATGCGGATGTCGGCCGGAAGGTCGGGAAAGAAGCGCTCCATGAGCCGGATGCGCTCGCGCATCTCGGCGACCGAGAAATCCCGCCGCAGGGACTGGCGGATGGTCAGCCGCCCGAGGAGATTCGCGGTGCGTGTCTGCCAGCTGACCACTTCAGAAATTTCGACCCGGCACGTCCATTAGCAAACCAGCATACTCGAAAACGCTCAGCGGCCGGGCGCACTGGCCAGCAAATCCTGCCAGGCCGCCTCGACATGGGCAGCCAGCAAGGGCAGTCGGCGCAGGCTGGCGCCGTTGGCGACAAAGCCGAAATCCATGCGGTCGTTGGAGGAGATGACCGTCGCGTTCAGGCCCACGCCCACGGCAATCGCCGACACCGGGTAGGCGCCTACCAGCGGCGCCCCGTGCAGGTAAAGCTGACGCTCCCAGCCAGGGATATTGGATATGACCAGGTTGGCCGACGGCGGTGCGACCTTGTCGACGTTGGTGATCGCGGTCAGGCCGGCCAGGCCCAGCAGGCCCGCCGCATAACCCAGCGCGGTTTCCTTCGACATGGCGCGCACCTCGGCCTTGGCCGCGTCCATGGACTCCGACACCTGGGCCAGGCGCTCGAGCACGGTGGATTGCGGGGTGCCCAGGCGCACGAACACGGCGGAAATCTTGCTGCCGCTGGCTCCGTCGCCCTGGTCGCGCATGGAAACCGGGCACATGGCCACCAGCCGGTGCTCGAAGGGCCGGCCCAGGTCGGCCAGGTAGCGATGCACGCCTTCGTCGATCAGGGCCATGGCCAGATCGTTCAGGGTGGCGTCGTAATGCCGGGCCACCCGGCGCATGGCCTTCAGCGGCAGCGACAGGGTGGCGACGGTGCGCGCGTTCATCACCGGCTCGTTCATCGGCCCGCGATGCGCGGCGAACGGCACGCTGCCTTCGGTCTTGCCCCCCATCCAGTTCCACAGGCCCTTGCGCAGCGAACCCAGCAGGGCCAGGTACTGGCTGGTGGCGGTGGAGCTGATCCCCAGGACCTGCTTGATCAGCGCCTTTGGCGGCCGCGGCTTGCGCACCGGCAATTCGACGGCAAACATCGGCGGCGGCACACCGCGGTGACGCGTGGTCTTCAGGCTGGCGTTGACCCGCTGGGCGGCGCTCACGCCGTCGATAGTGGCGTGGTGCATTTTCATGAACAGAGCGAATCGATTGCCCGGCACCCGATCGATCAGCCACACGCGAAACAGGGGCCGCGCGCGGTCCAGCATGGTTTCATGCAGATCGCCGACCAGGTGCAGCAAGTCCTCGTAACTCGCCCCGTCGGGCAGGGCAATGTGCTGCACGTGGTAGCGCGGATTGTAGTAGTCGGCTTTCTTCCACTCCGGCGCGTGGGTGACTTCCAGGTCGGGTATGCAGTCGAAGGGTGCGCTCGGCTCGGCCTTGCGATAGGCCGCGACGATGTCGCGGACGATGTCTGCGCGTCCGGCAGGTTTCTCGAACAACATCAGTCCGCACACGTGGATGGGGTTGGCCTGGGTTTCGGCCAGCAACCACAACAAATCCATCAGCGGGATCTTCTTCCCCACAGGCTCTCCACGGCCTTTGCTTGCGTTTCAGTATACGGCCTCCACCGATCGAAACGCAGCGGGCGGCTGCACCACTCAGCCTGACCAAGCGGTCGCGGCGGTCTGGCTATACTGCCCGCCGAACCCGTCAATCGCTGGAACCATGCGCCCGCTGCTGATCCCGACCTTCACCGCCCTGCTGCTGTGCTCCTTTCAATCCGCTGCCACCCCGGTCGAGACCGGCTATCGCGAGCCACCGCCGGACGTCGTCGCCCTGGTCGACATGGCGCCGCCGGTCACCGCCAGCCTGTCTCCGGACGGCGCCACGCTGCTGCTGCTCGAGCCGCCCGCCCTGCCCGCCCTGACCGACCTGGCGACACCGGAACTGCGCCTGGCCGGACTGCGCTTCAATCCCGACAATCACGCACCGTCACAGCCGCGCTATTTCAGCAGCCTGCGGCTGCAGTCGGTGAGCGGGGAGCCCGATCCCGTCGACATCGACGGACTGCCCGCCACGCTGCGGGTGCTGGCGGCGGCCTGGTCGCCCGACAGCCGAAATATCGCCCTTTTGCAGATCGAAGACAGCGGCGTCGAACTGTGGCGGATCGACGTGACCTCGGCCCGCGCCGAGCGCTGGGGCGAGCACGCCGTGCATACGGCCTGGGGCCAGGGCTGGGGCTCGGTGGCGCGCAGCTACATGGAGTGGTCACCGGACAGCGGCTCGGTCGTCTTCCGCAGCCTGCCTGGCGGGCGGTCAGGGCCGCCGCAGCGGGATGCGCTGCCGTCCGGCCCGGTGGTGACCGAGACCCGCGGGCGCAGCGCGCCGACCCGAACCTTCCAGGATCTGCTGGCCGACCGCCACGACGAGCGTCTGTTCGAGCATCACTTCACCACCCAGCTGATGCGCATCGACCTCGATGGCGACAGCCAGGCCCTCGGACAGCCCGGGCTGATTCCGGCTTTCAGCATCTCGCCCGACGGCCAGCACCTGCTCATCATGCGCCTTACCCCGCCGTGGTCTTACGCCGTGCCCTTCTCGCGCTTCGCCCACAGCCTCGAAGTGTGGTCGTCGAACGGCGAACCCAGCCACCGGATCGCCGACATTCCGGTGGCCGACGACCTGCCGATCTCCTTTGACGCCGTCATCGACGGACCGCGCTCGATCGCCTGGCGCGGCGATGCCGACGCCGCGCTGGTCTGGGTACAGGCCGTCGACGGCGGCGACCCCGCCAACGAGGCCGAATACCGCGATCATGTCTACCAGCAGGCCGCACCCTTCGACCGCGCGCCCGAACGCCTGCTGCAATCCCCTTATCGCGTGCGCTGGATGGTAGCCGGCGACGGCGACACCGCGCTGGTCTGGCAGCGCTGGTGGGCCACGCGCATGGAGCGGGTGTCGCGCGTGGCGCCGGATGATCCCGGGCGCGCGGCCGAAACCCTGTGGGAGCGACGCTACGAGGATCGCTACGGCGACCCCGGCACGCCGGTCACGATCAGCGACGCACGCGGCCAGCAACGCCTGCTGATCGATGACGGCGCGCTGATCCTGTTCGGCCAGGGCGCCTCGCCCGAAGGCAACCGGCCGTTCGTCGACCGGCTGGATCTCGCCGACGGCAGCAGCGAGCGCCTGTGGCAATCGGCCTCGCCGCACTTCGAACAGCCGCTGGGGGTCATCGACGCCGACCGGGGTCTGCTGCTCACCCGCCGCGAGTCGCAGGACCAACCACCCGACTTCTTCGTCCGCTCGCTGGAGGACGGAACAGCACGCGCCCTGACCCATACCGAGCACCCCCTGCCCGACATGCTGGGCGTGCATCGCGAACTGATCACCTTCGAGCGCGAAGACGGGGTCATGCTTTCGGCCACCCTGCTGCTGCCGGCCGGCTACGAGCCCGAGCGCGACGACCCCTTGCCGACCGTGGTCTGGGCCTACCCGCGCGAGTTCCTCAGCGCCGACGCGGCCGGACAGCTGGCCGACTCCCCGTATCGCTTCAACCGCCTGAGCTACTGGAGCGCGCAGTTCCTGGTCACCCAGGGCTATGCCGTCCTCGACAACGCCACCATGCCGGTGGTGGGCAGCGAAGGGGTCGAGCCGAACGACCGCTTCGTCGAGCAGCTGACGCTCAACGCCGAAGCGGCCATCGCCGCCGGCGTGGTGCGCGGCGTCACCGACCCGGATCGCGTGGCCATCGGCGGTCACTCCTACGGCGCCTTCATGACCGCCAGCCTGCTCGCCCATACCGACCTGTTCCGCACCGGCATCGCGCGCTCCGGCGCCTACAACCGCACGCTCACCCCGTTCGGGTTCCAGTCGGAACAGCGCACCCTGTGGGACGACCCCGAGCTCTACATCGCGGTCTCGCCGTTCTTTCACATCCACCGGATGAGCGCGCCGGTGCTGCTGATTCACGGCATGGAAGACAACAACTCCGGCACCTTCCCGATGCAGAGCGAGCGCCTGTACCAGGCCATCCGCGGCCTGGGCGGCAGCGCCCGGCTGGTCATGCTGCCGCTGGAATCGCACGGCTACCGGGCGCGCGAATCGGTGCTGCACATGCTTTACGAAACCGTGGAATGGCTGAACGAGCACCTGGCCGCAGATTGATCAGCGCGGCCGGATCGACGCGAAACCGGGTGCGCCAGCGGTGAGCACGGCACACCCAGCCGCAGGCGGTATGCAGCCGGGCATCCTCTCCCAGTTCGCCTCCCTGCTGAGCTACGGCCAACGCGCGCTCAGCCTGGTCTGGGCGACCAGCCCGTTGCTGACCGTGGTGCTGGCCGCGCTGACCCTGGTCGCCGGCCTGCTGCCGGCCGGCATCGCCTGGGTCGGCAAGCTTTTGGTCGACAGCGTGGTCGCGGCCATCCAGGGCGAGGGCGCCACGCGCGAGGTCTGGCTATGGCTGTCGGTGGAGGCGCTGCTGGTGGCCGCGATGGCGGCCGCGCAGACGGGCCTGAACATCTGCAACAACCTGCTGCGGGCGCAGCTGGGTCAGCGCGTCAACGTGATGATCCTGGAAAAGGCCCAGCAGCTGGAACTGGCCCAGCTGGAAAACGCCGAGTTCTACGACCGCCTGAGCCGGGCCCGGCGCGAGGCCTCGTCGCGGCCGCTGGCGCTGGTGCAAAAGACCTTCGGCGTGATCCAGAACGGCATCGCCATCCTGAGCTTCAGCGGCCTGCTGCTGGCCTTCTCGCCCTGGGCCGTGCTGCTGCTGATTGCCGGCGGCCTGCCGGCCTTTTTCGTCGAAGCCCGGTTTGCCGGCCAGGCCTACCAGCTGTTCCGCTGGCGCTCGCCCGAGACGCGCGAGATGATGTACCTGGAGTCGGTGCTGGCGCGCGACGACTACACCAAGGAGGTCAAGCTCTACGGCCTGGCGCCTCGGCTGCTGGAACGCTACAAGGCCATCTTCCGCAAGATCTTCCGCGAGGACCGGGCGCTCACCATCCGCCGCGGCTGGTGGGCCTTTGGCTTGGGCCTGGTCGGCACGGCCACGCTGTATGCCGCGTTCGCCTGGGTGGTGCTGGCCACTGTTTCCGGCCAGTTGTCTCTGGGCCAGATGACCATGTACCTGATGGTCTTTCGCCAGGGCCAGTCAGCGGTCAGCGCCAGCCTGACCGCGATCAACGGCATGTACGAGGACTACCTGTACCTGAGCAGCCTGTACGAGTTCCTGGAGCTGCCCGTGCGCGAGCGCAGCGGCGGCGTGACGACGGGAGCCAGGCCCGGTGACGGCCTGGAGATCAGCGAACTGTCCTTCCGCTATCCCGGCAGCGAGGCGCCGGCGCTGGAGAACATCAACCTGCAACTCAAACCCGGCACCAGCCTGGCGCTGGTCGGCGAAAACGGCTCGGGCAAGACCACCCTGACCAAGCTGATCGCCGGTTTGTACGAGATCGAGCAGGGCGACATCCGCCTCGACGGCACCTCGCTCAAGGACTGGAACCTGCGCACCCTGCAGGACCGCATCGGCGTGATCTTCCAGGACTTCGCCCGCTACCAGTGGCTGGTCGGCCACAACATCGGCGCCGGCGACGTGCGCGACTTCGAAGACGAGGCGCGCTGGAGAGAAGCGGCCGAGAAAGGCCTGGCCGATACGTTCGTGCGCGAGCTGCCGGCCGGCTACCGCACCCAGCTCGGCCGCTGGTTCAAGGACGGCCAGGAGCTGTCGGGCGGCCAGTGGCAGAAGATCGC
>SKKM01000183.1 GCA_007121485.1 Wenzhouxiangella sp.
AAAGAAAAACGGCAGACCCGTCAATAACAGGCCTGCCGTCACAACAGAGGATGAAAATTCGGCCGAGTACCCGGCTCGAAAGCTACTCCGGCTTGCGGAACTTCAGCGTCATCCGATGCGATTCACCGATCGCCAGTCTCTCTTCGCGCGTTTCATCATCGTCGGCTCCGCGCAGGCTGGGCGGCAGGCGCCAGACACTGTCTTCAACAGTCGGCTGGTCCAGCGGGTTGGCGTTGATGTCGCTCTCGCCGACCAGTTCGAAACCGGCCGCCTCGAACTGGGCCACGACAAAATCGCGCTTGATGTAACCGTTATCGCCGCTGGCCCAGTCTTCCGGCATCTCCGGCCGCGCCTCGTGCTGAACCACGCCGACGATGCCGCCGGGCTTGAGCACGGCGTAGACATCGGCCAGGGCCGGTTGCATGAACCCGTGTTCGGCATCGAAGCGGGCCAGGTTGTGCAGGGCGCGAATCATCACTACCGCGTCAGCCGTACCGACCAGATCCTCGGGTAGATTACCGAGCACGAAAGCCTGGTACTGGGCGGCATCGTCCACCTGCCAGGCAACTGCCTGCTCCGGCCAATCCGAAGCCCAGGTCGCCATGGCGGCGACGCGCTCCTCGCTCATGAAGCCGAACAGCGACCAGATGTTTTGCGGGTAGTTGACCCCGATCAGCTTGCCGTCCGGGCCGAGGTAGGCGGAGAGGATGCGCGAGTACCAGCCGCCGCCCGGCAACAACTCGACCACCGTCATGCCCGGTTCGATACCGAAGAACTCTAAAGTCTCGGCCGGGTTGCGGTACTGGAAACGGGCCTGCACGTCCCCCGGTTGAGCCGCAAGAACGGCTTGCAGGCGCTCGGCTGCCGTAAACTCGATTGGCGCCATTTCAGGCTCCGCAACCGTCTCCGGAATTGGCGACAGTTCTGTTTCAGGAACGGGCGGCTCGGGCGCGGGATCCGGGGTGTCCGGTGAGTCGCATCCAGCGAGAAAGAATAGGGCGGCAAGACTGCCGGTCAGTAATGCCTTCCTGTACATGGCAAGCTCTCCTTGTAGGTCAATCGGCCAATCGGAACATGGCCGCATCGATGGGTTCATTGATCGAGGCCTCGGTCCAGTAGACATCGGCCGTCAACAGCCCATCGTAATACAGGCGCACCCGGCCGGGCTGCATAAAGCCGGGATCGTCGATCCAGTAGAACTCGGAGTAGATTCGCTGGTGAAAACCGCGCGGCGTCGGCCAGGCCACGGCGCGGATCGCGCCGGATTGACGATCGACCCAGAACAGCGTGCTGCCGCCGACCGGGTCGTGGACGCGCACGGTATAGCAGGCGTGGCCATCGATCTGGTCGTCGACCAGGCGCTCTACCGGAAAACCCTCGCGACCGGCAAAACGGATAGCGCTGAAACCGAAATTGCTGGCCTGCTCCTCGCTGGCTTCTTCAGCGTCAACCCGTCCGAGATGAGTCCACGAATGCTCGCCATCAAAGCTGTTCTTGAACAACACCCGATCCCCGATGTAGGCATCCAGCCGGAAGCGGCCGGTGCCGGCATGCGGGTCGGCCAGATCGGTTGGATATTCGCGCCACATCACGTAGCGGTCGGCGTGCACGCAGGCTTCGCGGCGCCCGTCGCGGCACAGTGTGGCGTGGCCGCGCATGATGTTGGTCTCGGCATAGCGCCAGGCATCGCCACCGGCGGCCTGCGCGGCGAATTCGATGATCTCATCGGCACTGCGCTCAGCCATGACCGGAGCGGCCAGCAACAGGGAAATTGCGCTCAGAAGGCATGCCACCCGTCTCATGATTGTTCCTCTCCAAACCACCAGGGATCGTCCACGCCGGGATTGATCAACAGGCACTGCTGGCGCAGGAAGCGCCTGATGGAGGCCGGTCCCATGCGCGAACCACCCAGGCCTGACTGCTTGAAACTCTGCTTCTCGCCAGAGTGCACCAGGCTGGTCAAGGCCGCATCGTTGATACTGATGGCGCCGGCCTCCAGTTGTCTCGCCACGCGTTGCGCGCGCTGCAGGTCGGCACTGAACACGGCCGCCGACAGGCCGTAAATGGAGCCGTTGGCCCGGTCGATGGCTTCAGCCTCGTCGGCCACGCGCATCACCGGCAGGATGGCACCGAAGGTTTCTTCGGTCATGACGCGCATGTCGTCGGTCACGTCCACCAGCAGGGTTGGCAGGCACCAGGTGCCGCCGCTTTCTTCCAGCCGCCCGCCGGTCAGCGCCCGCGCGCCTTGAGTCAGCGCGTCATCGAGGTGAGCCTGCAGAATGGCGACCTGGGCGGCGGAAATGACCGGGCCGATCTGGCCGCCTTCCGGATCGTCGGCATTGATCTCCAGTTGCCCGATTTCGCGGCTCAAAGCTTCGACCAGGCGGTCGTGAACGGCATCGACGACGTAGACCCGCTCGATCGACATGCAGCTTTGCCCGGCGTTGACCATGCTGCCCCAGGCCAGGGCCCGCGCCGCGCGCCCGATGTCGGCATCTTCCAGCACCAAGGCCGCGTCCTTGCCGCCCAGTTCCAAAAAAGCCGGGATGAAGCGCGCTGCCGCCGCCTCCCCGACCTTGCGGCCGGTGGCCACGCTGCCGGTAAAGCAGATCAGATCGACGTGATCGATCAGAGCCGCGCCCACGTCGCCGGCACCCACGCACCAGCGCAGCACGCTGCCGAGCGTCGCAAGGTTTCCCAGGACGCATTCCCCCACTTCAATGAAACGCGGAGTGACCTCGCTGGGCTTGACCAGCACAGCCGAGCCGGCCAGCAGGGCCGGCACGGCATCGATCAGGGCCAGTAGCAGCGGGAAATTCCAAGGGCTGATCACGCCGACCAGCGGGTAGGGCGTGGCGAACTGGCGCGATTCGATGAAGGGAATATTGGCCGGGCGCGATTCTGGCTCAGCCAGCAATCCCGGTGCCTGATCGGCCCAGCGTTCGATGGTGGCGATTGCCGCGTCGAGCTCCAGGCGCGACTCTATCAGCCGGCCGGTGTCCTCGAACAAGGCCTGGACGAAGGCTTCGCGCTCATCGCGCATGGCGGTGGCTAGCGCGCGCAAGTGCTCGGCCCGCCGCTCCGGCGCCAGCGCGGCCCAGGCCGGCTGGGCCTTGCGCGCCTCGCTGGCCAGCACAGACAGTTGATCCGGACCGGTGACGGCGCGCTGGTAGTCGACTTTCCCGGTGCGGGGGTTGCGGACCTGCAGCGGATCAGTCATTGTCTTCGGTCCGGATGATGCTCGCGGCGCGCAGGCGGGCCAGGGTCTCTTTGTGGGTGCGGGCGAACACGGCCCGTTCGGGGACCCGCACCTCGCCTTCTTCCAGCATCGTTTCGGCTGGATGGATGCTGCCGGCATAGGTCGAGCGGAACAACTCCAGTCGCTGGCGGGCCAGCAGGTTGCCCATGCCGGGGCGGTTGCGCCACGCCCTGAGCCCCGCCAAGTCGATTTCGGCATTGGCCACCATGGACTCGCCATAACCCGCTTCGACCAGCACCTTGCCCTGCCAGTCGACGATCTTGGACATGCCGTCGGTGGACTGGCTGGGGATGGGATAGTCGAGAATGCCGGCTGAATTGGCCGAGACCACCACGGCCAGATTTTCTATCGCCCGAGCGCGCTTGCAGATGTCCTTGGGCGTCAGGTCCGGGCTGCCCACTTCGCTGGTCGAGTGCAGGAAAATCTCTGCTCCGCGCAGGGTCAGGGCACGCGCGATTTCCGGGTAGAGAATCTCTTCTGAGGCGATGCAGGCCAGCCGCCCCAGCGGCGTATCGGCGACCGGGAACACACCCTCCTCACCGTAGTGGTCGAGATAGCGTTGCCAGACATCATGCGGCGTGGGCGCAAACATCGACACCAGCCGCCGGTAGCGCAGGCTCGTCTCGCCCGAGTCACTGAATATCACGCAGGCCTGAAAGTACAGGCCCGGGAAGTGCGGGTCGGTTTCGTAGGCGTTGACGGCCAGGTAGACGCCGGCGCGCTGGGCCACAGCCGCGAGGCTGTCATGCTCGGGGCCACCCGGCGCCAGGCAGGCCGACTCGATCCAGGCCGGGAAGGATTCGCCCATCGGGAAACTGGTTAGCGCGTACTCAGGCAACACGACCAGCTTCAAATCGGGCCCGATGAAGCCCTTGCTGGCGCTGATCTGGCGTCCGATCCGGTCGATCGCGTCGGCGATCTTGCGGCGCGCCTGGATCGGGTCCAGGCCATTGATGGCATGACAGGCCGTTTGCAGGGCCAGCGCACGGTATCGCATCACTGGCTGGCCTCCCTATGCCCGCGGCTCAGGCCGTGCTGCTCGGCTTTGATGATCATGCAATTCTCCAGGAAACCTGCGGGAAGATGGGAACGCTCAGTCTTTTTTGTCGGGAAAGTGCGCTGGGCGCTTTTCGAGGAAAGCGCTGGCGCCCTCGCGGAAATCAGGCCCATCGAAAGCCGCCAGGAAGTCCGCCGACAGATCGGCCTCGGCGGCCGGCTGGCTGCCGTCCAGCAGCGCAAGCACCCGCTTGGTGCAGGCCAGCGCATCGGGTGAGGCCTGCGTCCAGGCCGAGGCCTGTTCGAGCGACTCGCGGTCCAGGGTTGCGGCGTCCTCACACAGGCGGCTGACCAGGCCCCACGCTGCGGCCGTGGGGGCGTCGACCAGGGCCGCAGTCAGCAGCATCTCACGCGCCCGGGCCAGCCCAATCACGGCGGCCAGGCGGCGCGTATCGGCCAGGCTGTAGTGCAGCCCGAGACGGGTCGGCGTGAGGGCGAAGCGGGCATCAGGCGTGGCCAGGCGCAGATCGCAGGCCACCGCCAGGCCGACGCCGCCACCCACGCAGGCGCCGCGGATCAGGGCCAGGCTGGGGATCGGCATTGCGGCCAGCTCCGCCTGCACCGCCTGAACCAGTTGGGCATTGGCCCGCAAGGCGGCCGGATCGGCCAGTTGTGAGCGCAATTCGGCAATGTCGGCCCCGGCACAGAAATGCTCGCCGGTGCTGCTGAGCATCAGGGCCCTGGCATCGCTGCTGCGGATCGTCTTCAGATGTTCGCCCAGTGCCTGCCACATGGCATGGGTCATGGCATTGCGCTGGGCCGGACGATCAATGCTCAGTCGGGCGATGGCGCCGTCGATGACCAGGGTGACTGCGTTTGCCGTACTCATCGACAGATCGGTCCGCTTCGATTAATCTCGATTATATGTCCGGACAAGCTACCGACCAACTGCAGAACCAGTCTGGGCCACAGATCGGACCGGTCCTCGGGGCCAGCGTGGTGGCCCGCTCGCTTGATGCGGTGCTTCCGTTCTATCTCGAGGCTGGTTTTCAGCGCTGCTCGGCTACCCCGCCGTGGGGTCGACTGCCGCCGGTTCTCGATCAACCCTGCACAGGCCGGGCGTGGCTGGCTGGCGGCAGTGGCCGACCGTGGCTGCAGTTGGTCGAAATCCCGTCCGCCATTGCTGTCGACCGTTACCGCCACACCGGCTGGTTCAGCCTGGAGGTCGGAAGCAACGAGGTCGAAACACTGGCGAGCGTTCTGGCTGGTTGCATGGGATTCGAGATCCTCGCCGGTCCGGCGCCGCTGGAGGTGAGCGATGACATCGTCGCCACCCAGGTGATCGGCCCGTCCGGCGAGCTGTACTACTTCACCCAGGTCAAGCGCCCTCTGCCGCCTTTCTCGCTGCCGCAACCGCGACATCGGCTCGACGAGCTGTTCATTGCCGTGTCCACGGCCCTGGATCTGGACTCGGCGCTGGCGTTCTGGCAGTCGCTGAGCGGTTCCAGGGGCCTGAGTCTCGAGACCCGCATCGGCGTGCTCAATCGCGGCCTGGGTCTGGACAGCGCGCACCGACTGCCGGTCGGTATCGCCCAGCTGGCCGGCTCGACCCTGATCGAGATCGACCAGGTGCCGGCCATTGCCCCGCGACCGGCCTTGAGCCAGGGCATTGCCATGATCAGCGTTGCGGCCGACAAGGACGCTCATTTTCAGGGCAGCGATCAAGAGTGGCTGGAGCTGGTGGCAGCCCCCAGCCCCCAGCCGCGCTGATAGCCGAGCGGCAGTCCGGCCTGCGGGGTAAAGCCGTAAAGTTCTTCGTCCGGCAGGGCGACCTTGACGATATCGCGCACTGCCAGCAGTTTTTCCAGGTCAATGCCCGTGCTGATGCCCATGCTGTCGAGCATGAAAACGAGATCTTCGGTGACGATATTGCCGCTCGCACCCGGCGCAAACGGGCAGCCACCGATACCGCCCAGCGAGGAATCCAGAGTCGTGATCCCCTCTTCCAGGGCGGCCAAGGCGTTGGCCAGTCCCAAGCCGCGGGTATTGTGCAGGTGGACGCCGGTCAGTCGTTCCGCCCCGACTTCAGCCCGCACCAGTCGAACCAGACGCTTGACCTGGGCCGGGTTGGCGTAGCCGGTAGTGTCCGACAACCCGACCTCGGCGCAACCGGCCGCGATCAGGCTGGCGGCCAGGCGAACCACCTGATCCTCGGCCACCGCGCCTTCCAGGGTGCAGCCAAAAGCGGTAGCCAGACCGGCCTCGAAATGGGGCCGTTGATCGGCCGGCAGACTGGCGACCAGTTCGGCAATAGCGCGTACTTCGACCAGCACCTGCTCATGCGTGCGGCGCAGGTTTTTCAGGCTGTGGGTCTCGCTGACCGACAGCGGCAGCGAAATCTTGTGTGCCCCGGCCGCAATGGCGTTGCGCGCGCCGATCAGGTTGGGCACCAGCGCCGCGACGGTTAGCCCGGCGA
>SKKM01000160.1 GCA_007121485.1 Wenzhouxiangella sp.
CAGGCCAAGCGGGCTGAGCACGGGCATCAGCTCGCGGCGGAAGTGGTGATGCAGCCAGCGCCGCTGCTTGCGCGTCCACTTGCTGCGCCGGACGATGTGGATGCCTTCCTCGGCCAGCGCCGGGGTCAGCTCCTTGTTCATGACGCGGTACTGCTGCTCGATCATCTTGAGCACCGCTTCGCGAATGGCTTCCAGCACGGACTTGGGCGTCATGCCGTCGGGGCCGGGCTGGTTGGCGCCGTGCTGCATGCGCTGCCTGAGCGAGGCGACCCGGACTTCGAAGAACTCGTCCAGGTTGGTGCAGGAAATGCACAGGAAGCGCAGCCGCTCAAGCAGCGGAATGCGGTTGTCGCTGGCCATGGCCAGCACGCGCTTGGTGAAGGCCAGCAGGCTCAGCTCGCGATTGAACAGCAACTCGGGCGGGCTCAGATCGTCGTCCCGCCACTCGTTCAGCTCCGAGGCCTGTTGGCCCACGCTGCGGCGGGGACGGTCATCGGTCATGGACATGGTCGAGGGGCAGGCAGCCGAACGTTCCAGGGTCTTGCGTCCACTCTACACCAAGCCAGATTGGCTCGGGCGGGCAGCTTGGGCAATCCGGTCCGGTGCCGTCGACCGCGCTCAGCGACCGGTGTGCAGGCGTCTCACGTGCTGGCTGCGAAAGTCGTTCAGCCGGGCGTTGATGCGCGCGCGCTGGTAAAAGTCCAGATCGTCGCGGGCGATGGCTTTCTCCAGCTGGACGATCGCTTCGGAGACGCCGCCGCGCAGGTAGTAGCTCTCGGCCAGCGCTTCCAGGGCCCTGACGCTGTCGCCGGAGCGATCGGCGGCGCGCGCCAGCATTTCGGTCATGCGCAGATCGCGCGGGTGATCACGCAGATGCGCCCTGGCCACCGTGGCCGCGCGCGCGGCCAGCTGCGGATCGTTTTCGTGCATCAAGGCGTCGACATACTGCACGGTCACGGCCGCGCTGCCGGGGAAGGATTGGTAAAGCTCGGCGAGGATATCAACCGCGTCGCGGCTGTTGCCCTCGGCCAGCAGCAGTTCGGCATGCAAAAGCCTGAACAGCTGACGCTCGGGGTCGGCCTGCAACAGGATTTCGACCTGCTCACGGGCCTGCTCGAAGCGGCGCGCGCGGATGTTGGCCAGGGCCAGACCGTAGCGCATGGCCTGCTCCGGCCGATCCTCGCGCTCCAGTCGCAGCCGGAACCAGTCGATGGCCTGGTCCGGGCGATTGCTCATGATCACGCGCAGGCGCGCCTGCACGTAATAGAAAAGGGCCCCGTCGCGAGGTTCCCGGACGGTCATCGCGTCTGCCCGGCTGCGCGCTTCGGCGATGCGGTTCACGGTCAGTGGGTGGGTGCGCAGGTACTCGGGTGGCCCCTGGCCCATGGCCCGGCTCGAGGCGTTCAGCCGTTCGAAGAAAGCCACCATCCCGTGCGGGTCGAAGCCGGCGGCTGCCAGGTAGCGGATGCCGACCCGGTCGGCTTCGGCTTCGGCCTGGCGGGTGTGGTTGATCGAGAACTGCTGGGCCAGGCCCATGCCGCTCAGCAGGACCGCCTGGCTGGCGTCCGCGTTACCGGCCGCGCCGGCGGCCACGGCCAGGGCCAGAGTGGCCAGCATCGTTGGCAGGCTGGTCGCCTGCTGTGCCTCCATGGCGCGGGCCAGATGATCCTGGGTCACGTGCGCGACTTCGTGGGCCATCACGCCGGCGACTTCGGCTTCCGTGTGAGCGGCCAGGATCAGCCCGGAGTGCATGCCGATCACCCCGGCCGGGGCGGCAAATGCGTTGATGCTGGGTTCCCGAATCACGAAAAAGCTGAACGGCGCATTGCTGCGCGAGGAGAACGAGACGATGCGGAAACCCATGTCCTTGAAGTAATCGCGGATCATGGGATCCTCGATCAGCAGATTGTTGGCGCGTAGAAAGCGCTCGAAGTCCTCGGCGAAAGTCCGTTCCTGTTCGGGGCTGAGCACGCGCGTCGTCGTGCTGCCCATTTCCGGCAGGCGCACCGACGACTGTGCCGCTACACTGAAGCTGGTCAGGGCAAGCACGCCAGCGAGAAGAAGTTGTCCGAGGAAGCGCGGCATCATGCAGCTAAGACCAGAAGCGCCGATTTAGGTTTCACGAACCCAGAGGATAGCCCGTGCCGTATGACGAGGTCATGCTGATTCGTTGTCCGCCGGACGCCGCTGGCCTGGATGCCGTGCTTTCGCACCTTCGCACCCGGCCTGGCGGCCGCCTGCTGCTGTTCTTTCATGGCCCGGGGCTGGACTGGGCGGGATCGCCGGCCGCACAGCAGGGCCTGGCCGGCCTCGACGAGACCGCGATTCGAATGCTGTGCGCGGCCGGCTGGCGGCGCCGACATAGCGGAGCGCCGCCCGCCGGCTGGCCGTTGGGCAGCCTGGTCCAGTTCTGGCATGCGGCCGACCGGAGTGCCTCCATCGCCAGTTTCGGGGCCCGCCGTGAGTGAGCGCATCTACCGTATCGTGGTCGACGGTCTGCCGGAGGCGCTGGACCGGCGTGAATTGCTGGAGCTGGTGCTGGCCGCGGCCAGCCTGGATTTGCGCGTGCAGGTGCTGCTGCTGGGCAGGGCCCGGGAATTGCTGCGCGGCAGTGAGCATGCTGGATGGAGACAGCTGCTCGAGCAGGACCTGGCCGAGGTGCTGGTCGGTGACTCCGAGGACGCCCTGGCCCCCGTGCCGGGCGCTCGCTGGGAGTCTGCGGCGGCGGCGCCGACTTCGCCGCAGGCCGTGGTGGTCGTACGAACATGAGCGCGCCAAAGGATGGACACGCTTTGCCTGCCGATGATGGGGCGCTAAGGCTCGATGAGCATGGACATCTTGCCGATGCGAGCGACTGGACGCCGGCCGTGGCTCGCTGGCTGGCGGCCGTTGACGGGGTGGTTCTGGATGAAGAGCAGTGGTGGTTGATCGAATACGTGCGCGAGTATCATCTGCGCTACGGCAACCCGCCGCTGATGCGAACCCTGGTTGCCGCGCTGAAGAAAGCCAGGCCGGAGGTGGCGGGCAGCCGCCACCTTTATCGCCTGTTCCCGGACGGCCCCGTGCGGCTGGCGTGCAAGTACGGCGGATTGCCGCCCCCGGACTGGTGCCTGTGATAGCAAAGCGGCTTGCGCCGATTGATTGCGGACCAAATCAAGACCCTGGAGAAACTGATGTCTCAACCGACCATCGTGATGTACGCCACATCGAGCTGTCCCTACTGCGTCGCCGCCCGCAGCCTGCTGCAGTCCAAGGGTGTGCGCTGGACCGAAGTTTCGGTCGATCTGCAGAGCGGCAAACGGGCCGAAATGATGCAGCGCAGCGGCCGACATACCGTTCCCCAGATCTTCATCGGAGACTGTCATGTCGGTGGTTTCGACGATCTGAGCCTGCTGGATCGCCAGGGCGAACTGGATCGGCTGCTGGAAGGCTAGGAAACCTTTAGAGATTTTCTGGGCTCGAGGGCGATACCGCTCCGGGGCGGCGCCCGGCCCGCGCTATAATCCGTGACGCAAATCCTGACCTTTCAAATCTGACTGATATCGCGTGACGCAACAAATCACCGTCATCCGGGGCGACGGCATTGGCCCCGAGATCATGGACGCCGCGCTCAAGGTGCTTGACGCGCTCGAGGCGGGCCTGAGCTACGACTTCCAGCTCGCCGGCCTGGCCGCCCAGGACGAGACCGGCGAGTTGCTGCCTGCGGCCACGCTGGGATCGATCGAACGCAACGGGATTGCGCTCAAGTCGCCCCTGACCACGCCGGTGGGCGGCGGCTTCAAGTCCCTGAACGTGGCCCTGCGCAAGCACTTCGACCTCTACGCCAATGTCCGGCCGGCCATCAGCTTCCGCGGCTCCCTGTCGCGCTACGAAAACGTGGACCTGATCACCGTGCGCGAAAATACCGAGGGTGCCTACCTTGCCGAAGGCGCGTTCACGGCGCCCGACGGCAGCCGCGCCGAGTCGAAGATGGTCGCAACGCGCATTGGCTGCGAGCGCATTGTCCGTTTCGCCTTCGAACTGGCCCGGCGGGCCGGCCGCAAGCGCGTCACCGTGGTCCACAAGGCCAACATCCTCAAGGACGTCACCGGCATGTTCCTGAGCGTGGCCCGTGACGTCGCCTCGGACTACGTGGACGTCGACTGCGACGACATGATCGTCGACAACGCGTGCATGCAGCTGGTCATGCGCCCGGAGCGTTTCGACGTGATCGTGACCACCAACCTGTTCGGCGACATCATTTCCGACCTCTGTGCGGGGCTGGTCGGCGGGCTGGGGCTGGCGCCGGGCGCCAACATCGGCGAAAAGGCCGCCATGTTCGAGGCCGTCCACGGTTCGGCACCCGACATCGCCGGGCGAGGCATCGCCAACCCATGCGCCCTGCTGTTGGCAGCGGCGCAGATGCTGGAACATATGGAAATGCACGACAAGGCGCGGCGCCTGCGCCTGGCCATCGGCGATGCGATCGCCTCGGCCGATCGCACCACGCCGGACCTGGGCGGGCGCGGCACGACCGAGGCCTTCGCGCAGGCGATCTGCGAGCGCGTCCGCTGACCCGGATCCCAGGTCCGCGCCGGCCCTGCCCGGGGCGGGAACCCCCTCACGGGCCAGGTTAATGCCCTGATGTTGCGGGATCGCAACAGGGTTGCGCGTTCGGTGACCCTGCTTACCTGCTGTTTTTCATGCGTTTTTCCCGCGCCAAAAAATATTTGGCGCGGCTCGTTGT
Organism: Wenzhouxiangella sp.; assembly: GCA_007121485.1. Taxonomy (GTDB): domain Bacteria; phylum Pseudomonadota; class Gammaproteobacteria; order Xanthomonadales; family Wenzhouxiangellaceae; genus Wenzhouxiangella. The sequence goes on from SKKM01000160.1 coordinate 4,727, forward strand.
GTTTCCGCCAACGAAATGTTTACACTTGGCGCTAAATCTTCGAACGCAGTTCCAGTGAAATACAGGCGGTTTGCTCTCTGGCTTCTAGCGGTTGCGATGCTTGGCGCGACCGGATCGGCGACTGCGCGTCTCCCGGCAGCCGGCGTCGGGGGCACCTACGGCAACCTGGCCTGGTTCCTCGTGGCCTTCGAACTGGGCCCGTGGGAGGAATACCTGATCCATGAGTTGACGCCCGACCTGGATCGACTGACCGACCAGCCCACGCCCACGGTCTCTTGGATTCGACTGGACGAGGGCATTCTGCTGCCGGATTTCGCCGCCGCCTTGCTGCAACCCTCACTCAACAGACCCGCGCTGACCCTGGCGCGTACGGACGTGGTTGTACAGAATGGGGCCGGTTTGCCGGTGGGGATGGACTGGCAGCGCCTGGAGCGGTCACTGATGATGCCGGGGATCACCACCCGGATGTCGGAGCGCAGCGCGGTTTCCGTATCCGCCGTGCTGGCCACCCAGCGCTTCGTCGCCGCCGGCATGAACCTGCGCGAAGACGATGATTCGGTGCCGGGCTGGAGCCAGTCCGCGACCATCAGTGGGCAGCCCGACGTCGCCTACGGCGCCGGCATGCGCTTCGCCTTGAGCGGCGAACCGATGGCCGGCGTCACGCTGGAAGCCTCGTTCCAGTCGCGTATCGACATGAGTGAACTGGCTTCCGTGCAGGGCGTGCACGGCAGCCGGGCGGAGCTGGACATTCCCTCGCGCATGCAGATCGGCATGCAGCTGCGTGCGGGCACTCGAAGCTCGATCAACCTGGGCGTCGAGCAGATCTTCTACAGCGAGGTGGGCGCATTCCCCTCACGGGCGCTGCCGGCCCGTTTCAACGCGCTGCTGGGCGACAGCACCAGCCCCCAGTTCGGCTGGGACGACCTGGTCGTGTACAACATCGGCTGGACCTGGCGGCATGAGAGCCGCTTCGAAGTGTCGGTGGATTACCGCACCCGCTCGCAGCCGCGCCCAAGTGCTCCGGCACTGGCCTCCGCGCTGGAGCCCGAGCTGGCCCAGAACGCCTTCCTCGTCGGGCTGAGCAAGGACGTGGGCGAGCGCTCCAGGCTGCAGCTGAACGCGGCCTATGCGCCGCCGGAATTCGCCTTTGGCGGCAACGTGCTCGGCGTGGTCGCCGATCGACTGGACCAGAGCTTCGAAGTCCAGGCGATGTGGCGCCACCAGTTCTAGGGCGGCACCGGCGTGCCAAACGCCGCATCTTCATCCCCGCAAGACAACACTCCTCAAGACGGTCAAGCCCGGTAGCCTCCCGCGGGGAGAGGTCTACCGGGCAGCTGGATTCATTCGTTCTGGCCTTATACTGAGCGCCATGTTTAGCCGTCTGAACGAATGGTACCAGCGTCATTTCTCTGACCCGCAAGTGGTCATCCTGGCGCTTTTCCTCGTCGTCGGCGTTTTGGTCGTGCTGGTATTCGGCCGCATGCTGGCGCCGGTGTTTGCCAGCCTGATCATTGCCTACCTGCTGGAAGGCGTGGTGCAAAGACTGCAGCGCGTGGGCCTGCCGCGCCTGCTCAGCGTGTTGTCGGTGTTCACCGCCTTCATGGCGGCCCTGTTCTTCCTGCTGTTCACCCTGCTGCCGCTGATTACCCGCCAGCTCGAAGGCATAGTGGCCGAACTGCCCAGGTTCATTCGCCTTGCCCAGGAGTGGTTGGCCACCTTGCCGGAGCGCTTCCCGCAGCTGGTGGCGAACGGTTCGAATGCCCTTGAAGAATCCGGCATGCTCGGCGAAGACACCGAGCCGCTGGCGCTGATTTCGCAGGAGGAGCTTTCCAGGCTGCTGGATAATCTGGGTGGCGAGCTGACTCGCTGGGGGACGCAACTGCTGCAACCCCAGGCCGTGCTGAACGTGGTCAGCCTGCTGATTTTTCTCGTTATCGTGCCGGTGCTGGTGTTCTTCTTCCTCAAGGACAAGGATCGCCTGATCGCCTGGTTCGCCAACTACCTGCCGCGCGATCATGCCCTGGCCGCGACGGTGTGGAGAGAAGTCGACGTGCAGATCGCCAACTATGTCCGCGGCAAGGCGCTGGAGATTCTGATCGTTTGGATCGTCACCTATATCGTCTTCTCGATTCTGGGCATGCCCTTCGCCATGCTGTTGTCCATGGTGGTCGGTTTTTCGGTGCTGATTCCGTATATTGGCGCGGCCGTGGTCACGATTCCCGTGGCCCTGGTCGCCCTGTTTGCATTCGGCGGACTGACCGCCCAGTTCTGGTACGTGATGATCGCCTATTTCATCATCCAGGCCCTGGACGGCAATGTGCTGGTGCCGATTCTTTTCTCCGAGGTGGTCGACCTGCACCCGGTTGCGATCATCAGCGCCATACTCGTCTTCGGCGGCATTTGGGGCTTCTGGGGCGTGTTCTTCGCCATTCCGCTGGCTACGCTGGTCAACGCCGTGCTGAGAGCCTGGCCGCGCGTCCGGCGGGAGTCCGACGAGGCGGCTCCGGCGGCCAACGCAGCCTGAACCATGGCCGGTGCCGAGCCTTCGAGCGCCTGGTCGCGCGCCGCCAGTTGCCGCTTCGTTTTCGCCGGCTACCGCTGGCATGCCGCCAGCGGAGAACTGCTTCTTGACTATGAACTCGACGGGTACCCCCTGTGCGAGCGTTTTCGCTTTCCCCTTCCGAACGACCGGCGAGCAATACCCGATGCTGCCCTGAACAGCGCCATGAGCCTGCTGCATTGGGTCGCCGGCGTGAGCTACTGGAAGGCGGGTTGCCCGCAGCAGCTGACTTTCGGGGCGCGTGCGCCGAGTGCCGAGCAGGCCGACTGGTTGAACCGGCTGTATCGGGAAGGCCTGGCCGAGTTTGCCTGGCACAACCATCTTGCGCCGGAACGCTTCGAAGTGTTCCGCAGCGCGTCCCAGAGCCCCACGGATGCTGGGCCGGCGGGGCTGGACGGCGCCTACCTGGTACCGATGGGCGGCGGCAAGGATTCCCTGGTCGCCTGGTCGCGACTCAAGCGGCAGGGCCTGGCTCCGATCACGGTCCAGGTCGGCTCGTCGGCGCTGATCCGTGCCGTGGCCGAACGCGCCGGCGGCCCCCACCTGGTGATCGAAAGGCAGGTCGACCCCGCGCTGGCCGGATTGAACGCCGCCGGCGCCTGGAACGGTCACGTGCCGATTACCGCCATCAACGCTGCCGCGCTGATCGTGCTGGCCCTGCTGCATGGCTCCCGCGGCGTGGTCTTTGCCAACGAGCGCTCCGCCGACGAGGCGACGCTGAGCGACGAGCACGGCCGGCCGGTCAATCACCAGTTTGCCAAGTCGCTGCGCTTCGAGCGCATGCTCGACGACTGGGTGCGGCGCTGGATTGCCGCCGACCTGCAGGTGTTTTCCCTGCTGCGACGCGACCGCGAGCTGGCCATTTGCCGCGAGTTTGCCGGCCTGACCCGCTTTCACGACGTCTTTTCTTCCTGCAACCGCAACTTTCACCTGGACGGCCCGAGAACCGGGCGCTGGTGCGGGCGCTGCCCGAAGTGTCATTTCGTCTTTCTGGGCCTGGCGCCGTTCATGTCGGCCGCGGCGCTGGAACGCATTTTCGGCGCGAATCTGCTGGCCGATACCGACATACTGGACGGGTTCCGTTCACTGCTCGCCCTGGACGGGCGCAAGCCCTTCGAGTGCGTGGGCGAGGCGGCCGAGGCCAGGGCGGCGATCCGAACGCTGGCCGGCCGCCCCGAGTGGCGGGATCACGGTGTCGTCCGGACGCTGAACGCCGAGTTGGCCGGGCTCGAGGTGCCGGAACTGGACGAGCTGTGCCGGCCCGGCGGCGAGCACCTCATCCCGGAGGCCTTGCTGCATGCGTCTGGCTGAGCTTGCCCGGCTGCGGGTGGGCCTGCTCGGTTTCGGGCGTGAGGGCAGGGCGGCCGCGTCCGCGCTCCGGGCCGTGCGACCCGACGTCGATCTGACCGTTCTGGCGGAATCCGGTCCGCAGCCTGAAGGCTACCCGGCCCGCATCGGTGCCTTCGACGACGGACTCAAGGATTTCGATATCCTGGTTCGGTCTCCAGGCGTGCCGGTGCTCCATCCGGCCCTGCAGCGCTTCCAGGCGGCCGGCGGACGGATCGTCAATCCGGCTTCGATCTGGTTTTCGGAACAGCCGGATCTGCCGGTCATCGGCGTGACCGGCTCCAAGGGCAAGAGCACCACGGTGTCGCTGCTGACCCATCAGCTGCGCGCGGCAGGCCGCCGCGTCCTGCTGGCGGGAAACATCGGCGTGCCCCTGTTAGCCCACCTGGACAGCGACGCCGAACTGGTGGTGCTTGAACTGTCCAGCTACCAGCTGGCCGACCTCGAGGGCCGCCTGAGTCTGGGCGTGATCACGCGCCTGTTTCCCGAGCACGGCGACTGGCACGGTGGGGTGGAGCACTACTACGCCAGCAAGCTGCGCATGATCGACCTGCTTCAGGGCGGGCCCTTGCTGATCAACGCCCGCGATGAGGTCTTGCTGGCGCACACCGCCGGTGCCCCGAACCGCCTGCTGGGCAATCGACCGCCGCTGGCCTGTCGGCAGGGCGATGCGCTGTACCGCGGTGTAGAAAGATTGATCGATCTGGACCAGCTCCAGCTGATGGGGCGCCACAACCTGGACAATGCGGCGCTGGCGCTGGAGGCAGCCCTGCTTCAGGGGGTCGAGCTGGTGACCGCGGTCAGCGCTCTGCGCGACTTCCGCCCCCTGGACAACCGCCTGGAGCGGGTCGAAGATCGGTTCGGCCTGTGCTGGATCAACGACTCCATCGCCACCACGCCGCATGCCACGCTGGCCGCCCTGCAGGCCCTGACCGGACAGGATGTCGTGCTGATTGCCGGCGGCTACGTCCGGCCGGCCGACTGGACTCCGGTGCTCGACCACTGCCGCCGCCATCCGCTGCGCGGGCTGGTACTGCTGCCGGACAGCGGTCCGGCCGTGGCCGCCGCCTTCGAGCATGCGCAGGTGCTGCCTGCCGGACGCCACAGCCTGGTCGGCGACATGGCCGAAGCGGTGCGGGAGGCGGCGCTTCTGGCCAAGGACAACGCGACCGTGCTGCTCAGCCCGGGTGCTGCCAGCTTCCCGCAATTCCGCGATTTCGAAGACCGCGGGGAATGCTTCAGGCAAGCCGTCGCAAGCTACTACAAGGATCGATCCACGGCATAGCGGGCCAGCACGGCCAGCGCGCCGCGCTCCGCCGAGGGCTCGAGCACGTGCAGTCTTTCCTCGGCCTGGCGTGCCAGGCGTTCGGCTTCCTGCAGCGCGTCTTCCAGGGCGCGCGTTTCGGCCAGGATCTCCAGGACATCAGCCACGTTGCGCGAGCCGCCGGCGGCAATGATGGCGCGCAGGTGGTCATGACGGGCGCCGCCGCTGCGCTCCAGCGCCAGGATCAGGGGCAGGGTGACCTTGCCTTCAGCCAGGTCATCGCCGACGTTCTTGCCCAGTTCGCTGTCGTCGGCGCGGTAGTCGAGCACGTCATCGGCGATCTGAAAGGCCTGGCCCAGCAGGAGACCGAATTCCGCCATGCTGCTGCAGTCGCCGGCGCTGCGCCCCGCGAGCACGCCGCCCAGCTGGGCGCTGGCGGCAAACAGGCAGGCGGTCTTGTCCGAGATGACGCGGAAATAGTCCTGCGCCCTGAGGTCGGCATTGCCCATCTGCATCAGCTGCAGGACCTCGCCTTCGGCGATCGTGTTGGTGGTGTCGGCCAGGATGCGCATGACCTCCAGTCGATCGAGTTCGACCATCAGCTGGAAGCTGCGCGAGTAGAGAAAGTCACCGACCAGGACCGAGGCCGCGTTGCCCCAGATCTGGTGGGCCGCCTCCCGGCCGCGGCGGCGATGGGATTCGTCGACGACGTCGTCGTGCAACAGGGTGGCGGTATGGATGAACTCGATCACCGCGGCCAGCTGGATATGGTCCTGACCGGCATAGCCGGCCGCGCGCGCGCACAGCAGGTGCAGCAGCGGGCGCAGTCGCTTGCCGCCGCCGCCGATGATGTGCTGGCCGATCTGGTTCACCAGCACCACGTCGGAGGCCAGCCGGCGTCGGATGAGGTCATCGACCGCGCGGCGATCAGCGGCGGCCAGATCAAGAACGTCGGGCAGGTTCTTCGGGACCGCGCAGGTGCTAGCATCGTTCATAGCCGGCCATTATACGAGCCGAATTCCTACACCAAGAGAAGAAATCGACGAGCCGGGGCGGGGCCATCGCTATGCTAGACTTTTTGCGTCTTCAAACAAGCAGAATCAGGAGCAGGACAGGCCATGGCCCGAGGCATCAACAAGGTGATTCTCATCGGCAATCTGGGCGCGGACCCGGAAACCCGGCATACCGCAGGCGGTAACGCCGTCACCAACCTGTCGGTGGCGACTTCGGAGGCCTGGCGTGACCGGCAGACCGGCGAGCAGCGCGAGAACACCGAGTGGCACCGGGTGGTGCTGTTCGGCAAGCTCGGCGAAATCGCCGGAGAATATCTGCGCAAGGGCAGCAAGGTCTACCTGGAAGGCCGCCTGCAGACGCGCAAGTGGCAGGACAGGGACGGCAACGACCGCTGGACCACCGAGATCATCGCCAACGAAATGCAGATGCTCGATGGCCGCGGGTCCGCCGACTCCATGGGCGATGGCGGCAACGACTATGCCCGCCCGACCTCCTCCCAGCGCAGCTCCGCGCCGGGGCCGGAGGGACTGGAAGACGACATCCCGTTCTGACGCACCAGCGCGCAGCGGTCGGCTCCGACACATGTCCTCGCTCATCGTCACCGGCGGCGCCGGTTTCATCGGTTCGAATTTCGTCCGTCACGTTCTTGACGCCACCGAACTGGTGGTGGTCAACCTGGACCTGCTGACCTACGCCGGCAACCGCGAGTCGCTGGCCGGACTGGATCCGGCGCGCCATCATTTCGTCCATGGCGATATCTGCGATGCGGCCCTGGTCAGGGGCCTGCTGGCCGAGCATGAGCCGATCGGACTGGTTCATTTTGCCGCCGAAAGCCATGTCGATCGCTCGATCGACGACCCGGGGGCCTTTGTCCGCACCAACGTGGTCGGCACCCAGATCCTGCTCGACGCCGCCCTGGACTACTGGCAGGGTGGCGCGGACGGCTTTCGCTTCGTCCACGTGTCCACCGACGAGGTCTACGGCAGTCTGAAGCCCGATGAGCCGGCCTTCACCGAGACCCATCGCTACGCGCCGAACTCGCCCTATGCCGCCTCCAAGGCTGCCGCCGATCACCTGGCGCGGGCCTGGCACCGGACGTACGGGCTGCCGGTGATGATCACCAACTGCTCCAACAACTACGGGCCCTACCAGTTCCCGGAAAAGCTCATTCCGCTGATGCTGATCAACGCGCTGGAAGGCGAGCGCCTGCCGGTCTACGGCGACGGCCAGCAGCGGCGCGACTGGCTGTTCGTCACCGACCACTGCCGGGCGGTGCTGCGGGTGCTGGAGGCAGGCGAGCCCGGCCGCGTCTACAACATCGGCGGAAACGCCGAGATGACCAACCTCGACGTGGTTCACCTGCTGTGCGATCTGCTCGATGATCGCGTACCGGCTGATCGGCCGCGGCGAGAGCTGATCGAGTACGTCACCGACCGGCCGGGCCATGACCGTCGCTACGCCATCAACGCTTCGCGCATCCGCGACGAGCTTGGCTGGGAGCCCTCGGTTGATTTCAGGACCGGCCTGGCCGCGACCGTGGACTGGTACCTGGGCCACCGCGACTGGTGGCAACGCATCCGGGACGGGCGCTACCGGTCGGAGCGTCTGGGCGTCTCCCGGGCCGCGAAAGCAGCGCCGCGAACCGAGCCTGGCTGACGGGCGGAGCTCGTCGCCGCGAGCACGGCAGACCGGATCTCAGGCCCCGCTGACGCTCTCGCAAGGCCTGGCCGCCAGGCCGGACGGAACGCCCCGTGGCTTCGGCGCCCGACTTTTGGGGCCGCGCGCCGCGCCCGCACCCTCGCACTGCTGATCTGCGTTAATCTGCCTGCATCCGCGGCAAGAGTCCGATTCGAGCTCGATGAACAGAAAAGGCATCATTCTGGCCGGCGGCGCCGGCACCCGCTTGTATCCGCTGACCCAGGTGATCAGCAAGCAGCTGCTGCCGGTCTACGACAAGCCGATGATCTACTACCCCTTGAGCACGCTCATGCAGGCCGGGATTCGCGAGATCCTGGTGATCACCACCCCGCATGAGCAACATCTGTTCCAGAAACTGCTGGGCGACGGCAGCCAGTGGGGAATCCAGCTCGACTATGCCGTGCAGCCCGAGCCCAAGGGGCTGGCCGAGGCCTTCCTGATCGGCCGGGACTTCATTGCCGGCGGGCCCTCCTGCCTGATCCTCGGCGACAACATCTTCCACGGTGGCGGCATGCGCCAACTGCTCGAACGGGCGTCGGCGAGGACGTCCGGGGCCACGGTGTTCGGCTACTGGGTCAGTGACCCGGAGCGTTACGGCGTGGTGGAGATGGATGCTCAGGGCCAGGTCCTCTCGCTGGAGGAGAAACCGGCCCGACCGCGATCCAATTACGCGGTCACGGGGCTGTATTTCTATGATGGGCGCGCGAGTGATTATGCGGCCAGGCTCAGCCCCTCGGAGCGTGGGGAGCTGGAGATCACCGACCTGAACCGCTGCTATCTGGATGCGGGTGAGCTGACCGTGGAGCGCATGGGTCGGGGCTATGCCTGGCTGGACACCGGCACCCACGCCTCGCTGCAGCAGGCCGCCAGCTACATCGAGACGCTGGAATCGCGCCAGGGTCTGCGCGTCGCCTGTCCGGAGGAAATCGCCTTCCGCCAGGGCTGGATCGACGGCGACCAGCTGCTGGCCCTGGCCGAGCCGCTGATCTCCAGCGGCTACGGCGATTACCTGCGCATGGTCGCCACGAGCAAGCTGGCGCCATGAAGATCGAAGCCACTGGCTTGCCCGGCGTCCAGTTGATCACCCCGGACGTCTTTGCCGATGAGCGCGGCTGGTTCCTGGAAACTTGGCGTGCGGAGCGCTACGCCGAGCACGGCGTCGGCCCCGTATTCGTCCAGGCCAACGCCTCGCGCTCCACCAGGGGCGTCTTGCGCGGCCTGCATTTCCAGTGGCCCGAACCGCAGGGCAAGCTGGTCTGGGTCAGCCAGGGGAGGGTCTTCGACGTGGCCGTGGACATCCGCCCGGGCTCGCCGGACTTCGGGCGCTGGACGGCATTCGAGCTGGATGACCGGCGTCATCAGCAACTGTGGATTCCCGAAGGCTTCGCGCATGGCTTCCAGGTCCTGAGCGAAACCGCCACCTTCCACTACCTGTGCACGCGGCCCTATCGCCCGGACTGTGATGCGGCCATCGCCTGGGACGATCCCGATATCGGCATCGACTGGCCGTTGGCGCCGACCGGCCTGTCGAGCAAGGATGCCCAGGCCCCGCGTCTGTCCGCCCTTTCGCCCGAGCGATTGCCGGCATGAGAGTGTTGCTGACCGGTGCGGACGGCCAACTGGGGCGGCACCTGGCGCCGCTTTTGGCTGAGCGCTTCGAGTTGGTAACCAGCGCTCCGGACTCCGGCGACCGGCCTTGCGATTTGCGCGAGGAGACGGCGCTGCGGGGCCTGCTTGACGAAGTGTCCCCGAACCTGATCGTCAATCCGGCCGCCTGGACCGCCGTGGACGACGCCGAGGATCATGAAGCGGCGGCGGCGCGCCTGAACCAGTGGTTGCCGGCACGGCTGGCGGCATGGTGCCGATCGCGCGATGCCGGGCTGGTCCATTTTTCCACCGACTACGTGTTCAGCGGTCGGCCTGATCGCGCCTGGCTGGAAAGCGATCCGCCGGCGCCGGCCAGCGCCTACGGCCGAACCAAGCTGGCTGGCGAGGACGAGATCCGGCGCTCCGGAGCCGGCGCGCTGATTCTGCGCACGGCCTGGCTGTACAGCGCGCTGCCCGGCAATTTCCTGTCGGCGATCCTGGCCCGCGCGGCGCGCGGCGAGGACTTGCGGGTGGTGAGCGACCAGTTCGGGTCCCCCACCTGGGCCGGCAGCCTGGCCCGCATGACGCTGGGTTTGCTGGGAGCGATTAATATCAAGAGCGGATCGACGCTGACGCTGCATGCGGTCGACCGGGGCCGGATGAGCTGGCACGAGTTTGCCGCCATGGCGGTCGACATGGCCTGCGAGCGCGGCCTGATCGAACGCCCGGTGGCGGTGGCAGCCATCGCTTCCGATGAATGGCCGCAACGGGCTGAACGGCCGCGCTGGTCTGTGCTCGACGCCGGCGCCCTGGAGGCCCGGCTGGGACGTTCAGTACCCACTGTACGGCAGGCCTTGTCGGCTTGCCTGGACGAATGGAAACCCGAGTCATGCTGATTCCTGTCATCTTGTCCGGCGGGGCCGGAACGCGGCTCTGGCCGGTTTCGCGCAAGGCCCATCCAAAACCGTTCATGCGCCTGGCCGACGGCGCGACCCTGGCCGGCAGCACGATCCAGCGCGCGCTGAAGGTCGCTGACGAGGCCACCACCTTGACCGTCACCGGGCGCGATTACTATTTCCTGACGCGGGATCTCTACCGCGACGTTGCGCCGCAAGGCGATCATCACTTTCTGCTGGAACCCAGCGGACGCAATACCGCCCCGGCGATCGCCGCTGCCGCCCACTGGGTGGTCGATCGCCATGGCCCGGAAGCGCTGATGCTTGTGTTGCCGGCCGATCACCTGATCCGCGACCAGGAGTCCTTCGAGCAGGCGGTCGCGCGGGCCCGTGCCCTGGCGCAGGATGATTGGCTGACCTGCCTGGGCGTCAATCCCACCCACGCCGAAACCGGTTATGGCTACATCCGCTCCGGCGCCGATCTCGCCGACGGCGGCAAGGTCATCGACGCCTTCGTCGAGAAACCCGATCCGGTCACCGCCAGGCGCTACTACGAATCGGGCAAGTACCTGTGGAACGGCGGCATGTTCTGCTTCAAGGCGCGGGTCGTGCTGGAGGCGCTGGAGAAGCACGCCGCCGACATCAGCCGGGCAGTACGCAGGGCCTGGGACAGCACCCGCCACGAAAACGAGCCGGTGGAACTCGATCCGGAGCGCTTTGCCGAGGTTCGGGCCGATTCCATCGATTTCGCGCTGATGGAGAAGGCCGAGCGCCGCGCGGTGGTTCCGGTGTCCTGCGGCTGGAGCGATATCGGATCCTGGCAGGCCATCAGCGAACTGTACGAGGGCGACGTGTTCGGCAACCGGGTCAGCGGAGAGGCCGTGCTGATCGATAGCCGCAACACCTTCGTTCAGGGCGAGAACCGCCTCGTCGCCGCCGTCGGCGTCGAGAACCTGGTCATCGTCGATACCGGCGATGCGGTCCTGATCGCCAGCCGGGATCGGGCCCAGGAGGTCAAGTCGGTGGTCGAGGAGCTCAGCCGAGCCGACCATGAATCCGCCACCTACCACCGCACGGTTCACAGGCCCTGGGGTAGTTATACGGTGCTGGAGGACGCCGCCGACTGCAAGGTCAAGCGCCTCGTGGTTCGTCCGGGCGGCGTGCTGTCGCTGCAGCGTCACCAGCATCGCAACGAGCATTGGTCCGTCGTGGCCGGCCAGGCGACGGTGCGCATCGGCGATTCGGAGCAGTTGCTCGGGCCGGGCCAGACCGCGCGCATCAGCGCCGGTCAGTTGCACCGACTCGAAAACCGCGGGCAGAGCGATGTACACATCATCGAAGTGCAGACCGGATCTTATTTTGGCGAAGACGATATCGAACGCCTGGAGGACATCTATGGACGTTCTTGAACGCTGGGTTCTGGCCGTGCTGGCGGCTGGACTGATGACGAGTACGGCCCTGGCAACGCCGCCGCAGTGGGAACAGGAAGCCATGGAATGGCGCGAGCAGCGCCTGGAGCGGCTGATTGCGCCGTTCGGCTGGTTGAGCCTGGTGGCCCTGGAATTCCTGCCGGACGGCGAGTGGACGGTAGGCTCGGCGCCGGACAGCGACGTGCAGCTTCCCTCCGGCCCGGAGCGCTGGGGCACGCTGACATTCGAGCGGCCGCGGGCCTGGTTCGAGCCCGCCGACGGCGCCGAGATCCTTGTTGGCGAACAGCGCCTGGAGGCAAGAATGGAGCTGGTGGTTGCCGGCGACGAGCCGGCCACGCGCGTCAGCGCCGGCACCGGCTGGTTCGAGATCGCCCGGCGCGGCGACCGGCTGGTTCTGCGCGCCCGCGACAGCGAGGCGGTGACCCGGCGCGAGTTTCTGGGGCTGGACTATTTCGATTTCGACCCGGATTGGCGCATCGAGGCGCGCTGGGAAGCGCACCCCGACGATACGACCATCCCGGTTGCCGACGTGCTTGGCGAATTGCGCGACCAGCCCAACCCGGGCCGGGCGGTGTTCTCCGTCGATGGCCGGGACTTTGCCCTGGAAGCGCTGGAGGCGGACGACCAGCTGTTCTTCATCTTTGCCGACCGGACCTCGGGCCGCAGCACTTACGGCCTGGGACGCTTTCTCTACTCCGATCTGCCGTCCGAAGGCCAGGTCGTGCTCGATTTCAACCGGGCCTACAACCCGCCGTGTGCTTTCAATGCCTACACGACTTGCCCGCTGCCGCCCCCCGAGAACCGTCTCGACCTGCACGTGGAGGCCGGGGAGCTGCGCTATCGGGGCAGCGGAGGGGTCCAGCCCTCCGACCTGGGATCCTGAACCGGTCCTGTCCGGGCCGGTAAAGACGGGGACCACCGGTCGCAGCAGCCGGTGGTCCCGTCAGCGCCCGATGGCAGGCTTCAATCCCGGCTCGGTTCCTCGAGCAGGATGAGGTCGCGGTTGCGGTCGACCGTGGCCAGGCCGATGCCGCGCACGTTGACCAACTCGTCGATGTGGGTAAACGGACCATTTTCTTCGCGGTAGGCGACGATGGCCTCGGCGCGCGCCTGGCCGACGCCGTTGAGTGCCTCAGCCAGTTGTTCCGCGCTGGCGGTGTTGATGTTGACTGGCGCCGATTCAGCGACGGCCATGCCGGTCAGGGCCAGCGCGAAGAGCATTGCAGCGATGGTTTTCTTGATCATCTTCAGTTCCTCCAGTGATTGATTGGGTTTGTGCAACGCCGGTGTTGCTGCCGACGTTGGAGTACAGATTAGGGACTGGGGCCTGGCGGCACAGTGGCCGGATTGCGCGAGATCGGGTGCGAAAACCCAGTTTTTGTGCGGGCTTTTTTTCTTCTCAGCTTTTGAGAAATCGGCGTGCTGAAATGGCGCCGTCAACAGATCAAACCTGTAGGAGATTTGCCATGCCCGTTCCCGTCGGTTCCCGCCAGTTTCGTGAGCGCATCATTGGCCGCACCATCAGCGGTGTGATTGCCCGTCCGGGTCGGGACGGGGAGCCGCCGGTGGTAATGATGCTGCGCTTCGAGGACGGCGGTGTGGTCGAATTCGTCTCGCCGCGCAGTGATCGCCTGCTCAAGGACGCGGTCGATCAGAGTCTCGCCGGCTTGCCGGAATGGCAGGCCATGGGCGGTCTGGAAGCCGGCGCGCAGCTTCCGCTGGACGGCTTGTTTCGGTGTTCTTCGACCGCCGCCGCGGCTACCGGTCCGGCCTGATTCGCGCTACTTGGAGGTTATCCACACGCTCTGTGGATAAGTTTGTGGGCAAGATCGGGCAGGGGGGTGCGCCTAAAGGGACCGGCTGGATTGGTCAGAAATTGCCCATAATATTTTATCATTGAATTCATGGGCTTACTGATGCATCGCCGCTGTCGCCCGGGAGCAACGGTGTCATGAAACCGTCAAATGGCAAATCAGGCGCTTGTGTATAACAACCCGAATGATTGCTTCACCATTCGCCGGTAAGCTGCTGATTTTACGTTCAGCTGGATGACAGCCCGATCGCCGCCGGCCAGGCCGCCAGCTGCCTGAGCAGGTCCTGTCGTTCCGGGTGACTGGCCTGCAGGCTGTCGAGCTCGTCCATGTACTCCGGCAGGCGGATGCTGGCCAGCTCAGGGTCTTCGACCAGCCGGCGCTGGCGGTAGCGCTGCCAGTCGGCCAGCTCCGGGTCCGACAGGCTGGCGGGCCAATGCCGTGCGCGGTATCGAAACAGCAGCGTGTTCAGTCGCTCGTCGCTGAAGGGCGCGGCCAGTGTCGCCAGCTGTGCGCTGTCCATGTGGGGGATGCGGTCGCGCAGGGCCTGGTCCGTGCGCGGCACGAAGCCGCCGTACAGATCCAGCTCCGCATCCACCCCGGCCCGGGCCGGGTCGTGCTGAAACAGCCGGCCCAGGCGGGCGCGGAACTCGGTTGCGCGCTCGAGGACCGCGACGTTGCGCTCCAGTTGCTGCTGGTCGATGGCCAGGCGCCTGGCCGCGGGAGCGTCCAGCACGGCCAGCGGGGAGATCATGGGGCAGCGGTTGGCCCGAAGCAGCTTGACCGGGAGGCGCTGATGCGGTTCGGGCAGATCGGCGGCCGGTGTCCACAGCAGGTCGCCCAGTTCGTCCTCGTCGAGGTCAAGAAAAGGCTCCGGATTCTCGCGCAGGTTCCACACCACCCACTGCGAGCGGATCTGCGGATGTTCGGCAACCGGCAGCACGGGCGCCGTCGCGCACCATTGCGCCGGCAGTCTCGCGCTGCTGTGCAGCAGCGGCCGGCCCGACCTCAGCAGCTGGTCGACCACGTGGCGCTGGCGCAGCTTCAGGCCCCATTCCCACAGGCGCGGCTGGGCGCGCCGGATCAGTCGGGCCAGGCCCAGGGTGGCTTCGACGTCGGCCAGGGCGTCATGGGCGCGCGAAGTATCCAGGCCGTTGGCGGCCGCCAGGTGCTCGAGCCTGAAGCTGGGCAGTCCGTCGTCGCGGTCAGGCCAGTTGAGGCCAGTGGGCCGCAGTGCACGGGTCATGCGGGCCAGGTCGATCAGGTCGAAGCGGCTGTTGCCGTTGGCGAATTCCCGCGCGTAAGGGTCGATGAAATTGCGCCAGAACAGGTGGCGCGAGAACTCGTCATCGAAGCGAAAGCTGTTGTATCCGACGCTGCAGGTGCCGGGGCGTGCCATGGCAGCGAAGATGGCCGCGGCAAAGTCCTTCTCCGGGACGCCGCGCTCGGCGGCCAGCTGCGGCGTAATGCCGGTGATCACGCAGGCGGCGGGCTGGGGCAGCAGGTCGTCGGCCGGCTGGCAATAGATGACCAGGGGGTCTTCTACGGGCTCGAGCGCGGTGTTGGTGCGGATGGCGGCGAACTGGGCCGGACGGTCGCGCCGCGGGTCGGCTCCAAAGGTCTCGTAGTCATGCCAAAGAAAGCTGTCGCTCATGATTCATGCCCCGATGGTCTTGTCTCCACGCCATTCGCGTCGTGGTCCCGACGCTCGGGTACTATTGCATTTTTGCCGATCTTTTGGGTGCAAGCATGTCTGAACAGGCAACATTTGGAGCGGGTTGTTTCTGGGGTGTCGAGGCCCGTTTTCGCCAGGTTCCCGGCGTGACCGACGCGGTGGTCGGCTACATGGGCGGGTCGACGAACAATCCCAGCTACGAGCAGGTCTGCACCGACAAGACCGGCCATGTCGAGGTCTGCCAGGTGTCGTTCGACCCGTCGCGCTGCGACTACGAAAAGCTGGTGCGCGCCTTTTTCGCCATGCATGACCCGACCCAGGTGGATCGCCAGGGGCCGGACTTCGGCACGCAGTACCGGTCGGTGATCTTCTATGCCGATGAGGCCCAGCGTGAGGTGGCCGAGCGGGTTCGGGACGAACTGGACGCCACCGGCCGGTTCCCCGGGCCCATCGCCACCCGCATCGAGCCGGCGCAGACCTTCTGGAAGGCCGAGGACTATCACCAGCAATACCTGGCGCGCCGCGGGGGCACCTGCTCGATCTGATCCAAGCGCCATGGCGATCGAGGGCAGCAACTTTCAGGCCCGGCTGATCCTGCTCAGGCACGGGCAGGGCAGCCTGGGCAGCGAGGACTACGACCGCCTCTCGGCCACGGGTCAGGAACAGAGCCGGCGGCTGGGACTAC